>CAZBVD010000047.1:0-11331 GCA_964495235.1 uncultured Dysgonomonadaceae bacterium
CATCCAAACTATATATTTAGCGACCTACGCGTAGGAAATGTCATCACCACAAATAAAAAAGCACTCAATAAGCATAGAGGATTATAAATTGATACTAAACAGCATAAGTTTAAACGATACTGTTACAAGTAGTGTTTTCTTGTATTATCTGCATTTTTCAGCTATGACGGCTCATCGCTATGGGGCTTTACTATATTATAGTTCATATTTTTGAGGATTGACAAATCTAGAAAACCTTTTTATATTAAAAAAAACCTCTATTTTACAAAGCTCACGGCTTACTATGAAGCCCTATCCTACCTGTTTAATCCCAATCAACCTCGTATATCAAATTGGATTCTGAAGATGGTATTACAATGTATACTTTATAATACGGATGCAATTCTATTTGAGTATCTAAATATAAAGCTTTAATATCCCAAATGTTCAGCTCCTTTACTATCTTTTCGATATACAATTGTTCATCACCCGATAATTTGGGCGCCTCTATAAACTTCAGTTCATCTATACAGTTGATGCTACATGTATCAAACTTGTGCTTTGTCTAAACAAATTGGAAACGTTCATTTCCCAAATAAAAGAGCTTAATATTACCTACCTCTTTCATGGAATATTTTTCTAGATTGAATAGAATATACTTCTTAGGCTTAATGAACTTTTCTCAATAGTAAAATAATCACTCTTGTTCACTGGTGCATTTATACAATAGTTCAATATGAGCATTACGATGATTGATAATTTTTTCATACTCGAGATGGTTTAGAAGACTATATATTGCTCACTCTGTTTATATCAATTATTTTTGCTTATTATCTATTTCCCAACAAAAAGGAGACAAACCAATTCATATCAATTACAAACTTCCCAGTATTTTACCCATCACCCAATTAGTTCGTGCAGCAGAATCAGCCGTGCTTGCCACTTCCGTACCCTTCTCTTGCAGATACTCCACAATACTCTTGATAAGATAATACTGAATATTGTCTGGATTGGCTTCTTTGTAAGATGTTTTACCTTCCGATGTTTCTAATACAATATCTGTGAACATAAAAGTGGAAAAAGATAGTTTACCCTTCGTGCCAACCAACTCAACAGTATCGGTACGTGTATTGGGTGGGGCTACAAAACTCCAACTACCACTACCCACAATGCCCGATTGAAACTGAAATGTAGCCGATACTGTATCCTCAACATCGTACAAACCTGCAATATTGGTAGTATGGCCACAAGCATTGGCAATTGGACCAAACAAAAAGTCGAGCAAATCTAATTGGTGGGAAGCTAAATCATAAAAATAACCTGCTCCGGCAAACTCTTTCTTAACACGCCAAGGAAGCGTATCGCGATTATAATCAGCAGTATAGGGTGGAATAGCAAATTGGACATGTACTGTAGAGATATCACCCAATAAACCATCGTCAATTAATTGTTTCACCCTGCGGAAGTAAGGCAAAGTGCGTCGATAATATGCTACAAAGCATGGCACACCCGTTTCTTCGCTCACGCGTAACATTTCTTGGCACGCTTCATAGCTTGCAGCCATTGGTTTCTCTACATACACAGGTTTGCCAGCCCTCATTGCAGCAATTGCATACTCGGCATGAGTAGAAGGAGGTGTGGCTACATAAATAGCCGTAACATTGGGGTCATCAATAAGTTGTTGTGCATCGGTATACCAAGTATTAATACTGTGACGAGCGGCATAATCTTCAGCCTTTTCAGCATTGCGCCTCATTACTGCTACTACTTTAGAACCATCTATCTTGCCAAAGGCAGGTCCGCTTTTCATTTCTGTTACGCTTCCGCAACCTATAAATCCCCAATGTATTGTTTTCATATTTCTTCTAAATGATTTAGTTGTTTGTTCACTTTCAAAATGTTTATATCACTCTAGAGAGTTCTTCAGCTTTAATTCATTTTATTTCGCAACACATATCTTTACCCTTTACCTATTCCTGGTATAGGAGTTACAAATGAACTCATATCCATTGACCCCATATTCAAATCAGCGGGAGTATAGTCTAACGACGATGATGTCATCTCCTCCCAAGTTGTTTCTAAACCAGAGTAAGCTGATTCTCTACCCATCAAAGCAGCCATATTGGATACTGCAGCTTCTGAAGCTTGCTCAATTGGCTTGTTCTTTCTAATGCAATTTACTAAATTTACATGCTCAAGCACAAATGGATTGGTTTGTTTATATTCAGCTTTCTCTTTTTCCTCATCAAACTCCCAAATTACATTACCTGCCAAGTCTTTTATCATCACTTCTCCACCCACAGCTCCTATACCTTTCCATGAGCCTTTAGTTCCTTGAATGTAATTACTTACATTATTGGTGCATCCATCTATTTGCCTACACATACTGTGTATATGCACACCATTTTCCATAGTAAAATCTGTGCTAAAGTTATCATAACGGTCGCCCGATGTTCGTCTCAGAGACGAACCAAATGCCAATGCACTCACGGGTTTCAAGCCGGTGAGCCAAATAAAGGCATCAATGCTGTGGATATGTTGCTCAATGATCATATCACCCGATAACCATCGCCAATTGAACCAATCTTTTACCATATATTCAAAATCTGTCCATCCAGGTTGGCGTTCTCGAGGCCACTGAGCACCACCATTATAATAAACAGCTCCGCCTGTAATTTCCCCAATAGCTCCGTCCATTATTTTTTGGTAAGATGCAACATAACTGCGCTGATGATGACGAATAGTACCCGTAATAACAGTCAGTTTCTTAGCTTCGGCCTGCTTTGCAGTTGCCATTACTTTGCGATAACCCACAGAATCTACAAACAAGGGTTTCTCTATGAAACAGTGCTTATTTTGTTTTACAATGTACTCAAAATGTGAAGGTCTAAAAAAGCTGGGGGTACATTCTATAACTACATCCACATCGCTATCTATCACTTTTTTGTAGGCATCTAGCCCCACAAAACGTTTATCGGTGGGTATATCTATACCCTTCTCTTTCTTAAGTCTATCAGCAAGGCTGTTTACTTTTTCTTCAAACACATCGCCTAAAGCAACAATTGTAACACCATTGGCAGAATCCAAAAAGTTAAATGCAGCACCCGACCCCCTACTGCCACAACCAATTACTCCAGCGCGCAATGGTTTACCATCTGTAGCCATATCAGGAAGTTCGGGTATGTAATAACTGCCAGGTTCTCTTAAAGCCTTCATTCCAGATTGATTATCATTTCTACTACAAGATGATAGCAAACCTGAAGATGCACTACCTATTACGCCCACAGCTCCAACTAATGCGGAAGTTTTAAGAAACGACCTTCTATTTAACTTATTATCTTTATTCATACATACTTTCATTTAGCGTAAGAGCAATTTGCTCATAGTTTAATTTATCAATAGAGATGAGTCTGGCTCGCATACAACTCTAAATCCAATGCCTTTGTAGTCGCTGTACCACCAAATGCTCTTGGGTTGTTGTGGGTCGGTTTTCATCCACTCATCGTGTTGAGTACTGCTACGTGCTGCCGAACGAACTTCGGAGGCATCTGAAGCATAATTTCCTCCTCTTATAACCCACTCATCGCCTTCGGTTGAAATAGGATTCACTGCACCGTCCAATCGTTTTTCGTAAGCATTAGGGTCATACCTATCTGCAGTATACTCCATCACATTGCCCAACATATTCTTAAGTCCAAAAGGATTTGGTTCTACCATTTCAGGCTGTTGCGAACGATTATAACTATTTTTCTTGTAGATTACATAAGAAGATATATTGTCTGTCTTGGCAGGGAAAATCTTTCTCCAAAAACCATGATCGGAAAAATCTTTGGGATTACCCTCAAAAAAATAAGGTGTTTCGGTATTACCCCTAGCAGCATATTCCCACTCAGCCTCGGTAGGCAAGCGGTATTTTTTACCAGTTTTCTTAGACAACCACAAGCAAAAAGTTTCTGCTGCATAATGTGTCATAGTAATAGCTGGCCTATCATTGCCACCCCACCCTTGATCAGGGAATCCATATGGAGGAGTGGGACCAGAAATGCCGTCTACATCTATTGCTTCAAGATTTTGAGCATAAGTTCTTTCAGGAGGTGTGCGCGCCTCGCTCATGGTGTTTGCATAAAACGCCCAAAACTGTTCCCAAGTAGTTTCAACTTCAGCCATAAAAAAGGGATTTACCGTTACATCATGTAATGGAGCTTCATCGGCGTTATGAAAAGCTTCGTTCTTAGAACTACCCATTTTAAATGTTCCACCAGGAATGGCAATCATATTAAACGATATGGGAGTACCTGGTAGCTTCTCTGTATAATTCTTAAATTGAGTGATATGTGTAGCTTCCTTGAAGAACAATGCTGAGTCCATTACAGACGTTCCACTATCACTATAACCAGGTATTCCTTCCATTTGCGCGTGTGAATAGTTAGGATTGTAGTGCCCCACATCTAAGTGGCAACTAATGCATTGCAAGTTAAGTTTGGTTTCATTTTCATCGTAGTGGAGATGAGCTATAATACCATCATCCGATATTCCTTCTGGGAATATATTTTGGTGACATGCTTTACACGACTCGTTGGGTATATATTTAATAGCGTATTCCAACTCTGATTTCATCTCCCAATTAAAATCGGCACTGTCTTTAGTTAAATAGCCCCACACATCGCGTGCTCCCAACTTCAGTTTTGCTGTATAATGAGCCCAAGTATCTGTTTGAGGCGGCAGGTGACAGTCTACACAGTTGGTCATTACCCCACTTTTGTTGTTTACATGCGAAGACAATTGCCAACTCTCATGAACATGAGGATGCACATGACACATAGCGCACGATTTATTTGTAGAGAAATAAACCGAGGTTTGATATAGAGCTATAAATACACCAACACCAAAAAAGAAACCTACTCCTAATAGAAAAACCTTAGTTTTATTCTTTCTAGTTTTGCGCGATTGATTAGTTCTAGAGCTATTTGAGACCATACTTATTTAAGAGGTGTAAATTTATGCTATTAAATTAAAGTGTAAATATACCGTTTTCGATTCAAAAAGTAACCCGATGTAACCTAATTAACACTTTGAACTGACTTCATGCTATTTACCCGTAAAGAATCATCTGCTATACATTTAAAACAACTGTACACATAATCCTTACAGTCTAAGTAAATACTCAATGATAACAACATTTACTAACTAATGTTTTTAGAGCTTTAAGCATAAATATTTTTATAATCTATCTGAAAGAAGTTTCTTTGTATAAAATTATAATTAAGTGGTATCAGTAGAAAGTTTAAATGTTGAGTTCGGTGGCTTCACTCTCTTCGACGAAGTGTCGTTTGTTTTAAATAAGAACGAACGAATAGCGCTTGTTGGTAAGAATGGTGCAGGCAAATCAACTCTTTTAAAAATAATAGCGGGGCTACAAAAGCCTACAGGTGGCAACATATCATATCCTAAGGAACTTACTATTGGGTATCTGCCTCAACAGATGATACTCGATAACACACGCACCGTAAAGGATGAGGCAAGTATGGCTTTTGCACACCTCACAAATATGCAAAAGAAGCTTGATGCAATGCATCAAGAAATGGCGGAGCGAACAGACTTTGAGTCAGAGAGCTATCACAAGCTAATAGACCAGTCGGCCGTCTTGCAAGAACAATTATTGATGCACGGCATCAATAACTTTGAAGCTGAAATTGAAAAAACCCTTATGGGTCTCGGCTTTTTAAGAAATGATTTCGACAGACCCACCACAGAATTTAGTGGAGGATGGCGAATGCGTATTGAGTTAGCAAAACTATTGATGCAAGCCCCAGATGTTCTTCTTTTAGATGAGCCTACCAATCATTTAGATATCGAGTCTATTCAATGGCTAGAAGGATTTCTTGCCAGAAGCGCCAATGCTGTTATGCTTGTATCACACGATAGGGCATTTTTAGATGCTGTAACTAATAGGACTATTGAAATTTCCCTTGGTCAAATATATGATTACAAGGTAAACTATTCTGAGTTTGTAGTATTGCGTCAAGAAAGACGCGAACAACAAATGCGAGCCTTTGAGAATCAACAGAAACAGATTGAAGATACAGAAGCTTTCATAGATAGGTTTCGCTATCAAGCCTCTAAATCTATACAAGTGCAATCGCGTATTAAGCAACTGGAGAAACTACAACGAGTAGAAGTGGACGACATAGACACTTCTAAGCTGAACTTGAAGTTTCCCCCAGCCCCACGTTCAGGTTCCTATCCTGTAACAATGGAAAATGTTGGTAAAACATATGGAGACCATACTGTCTTTTCTAATGTTTCATTCACCATCAATAGGGGTGAGAAACTAGCTTTTGTTGGCAAGAACGGTGAGGGTAAGTCCACTTTAGTCAAGTGTATTATGAATGAAATTGACTACGACGGGAAACTCAAACTGGGACATAACGTAAAGATTGGATACTTTGCTCAAAACCAAGCACAGCTTCTTGACGAAAACATGACTGTATTTGAAACAGTAGACTATGTGGCTACGGGTGATATCCGCACACAGATACGTGCTATCTTGGGTGCATTTATGTTTGGAGGTGAAGCATCCGATAAACCGGTGAGAGTGTTGTCGGGTGGAGAAAGAAGCAGGTTAGCTATGATTCGCTTGCTACTTGAACCTGTGAATCTACTCATTCTTGATGAGCCTACCAATCACCTTGACATGGCATCAAAAGATGTGCTTAAACAAGCCATCCTAGATTTTGATGGCACTGCAATAATTGTATCTCACGACCGTGATTTCCTTGAAGGATTAGTTTCAAAAGTATATGAGTTTGGTGGTGGAAAAGTATTAGAACACATGGGTGGCATATATGATTTTCTTGAAAAGAAAAACATGGAGACTCTACAACAGTTGGAGCTCTCTACCAACCATGCAAGTAGTGCTAACAGTAATAACAAGAAACCAGTATCTGAAAACAAACTCTCTTACGAAGAACAAAAAGAACATAATAGAATTATTCGCAGACTAGAAAGAAAAGTGGAAGATTTAGAAAAAGAAGTTCATGAATTGGAGTTAAAAACAAAAAAGATAGAAACAAAACTATCTACACCCGAAGGTGCTGCCGACCCTATATTATACCAATCGCACCAAGAAATTCAGCAACGCATAACAGACGCAATGACCAATTGGGAAAGAGCAATTATTGAATTAGAAGAATTCAACGACAATGAGTAATGTGCATATAAGCCCCTATTCATAAATAATAGAAACATATTAATATTATATTTGTTTAAGTAGAGAAAAGAACGTCATACAAAGACAAACAACAACTATATCATTCAATGAAAAAAGGATTAAGTAAATTTATACTCAAATTAATGGGTTGGAAAGTAGGCCAAATACTACCCGAAGTTGACAAATGCGTTATTGTTGTAGCACCTCACACTAGCAATATGGATTTCATAATTGGTAAGCTTGCCTATACAGCTATAGGGCGCACAGCTAATTTTCTTATCAAAAAAGACTGGTTCTTTTTCCCATTCAACCACCTCTTTAACAGTATTGGTGGCATTCCAGTTGATAGAGATAGAAGAACCTCTATTACCGATAAGTTAGCAGTGGAGTTCGAAAAAAGAGATAAGTTTCAATTGGCTATCACCCCAGAAGGTACTCGCAGGCGTACTCGTAAATGGAAAAAAGGTTTTTATTATATTGCTTATAAAGCAAATGTACCAATTATATTGGTAGCTTTAGATTATGGTACAAAAACAGTTTCATTCCTAGACACCTTCTACCCTACCGGGGACACAGATGGTGATATTGAAATTATTAGATCTAAATATAATCATATCGAAGCAAAGTATCCCGAACAGTTTGTAAAAACTATTTAATCATCGGTCTCGATTTTCAATTCTACTGAGGTCTTTATTTATCTATATAAGGAGTCACTGGATTTTTGAAGTCTATTTTCAACTGAACAGGCATGCCTGAACAATCAAGGCCTTCGGCATCAGGGTTTTTCAGAGTCAATCCTAATAAACGCACCTTTTTAGTTGCTATATCTTCCACACGACTCATCAACTCCATCCCAATACGTAACATCTCTTGAGATGATGTAATATAATGATTGAGTGTTACACTACGTGTGATGATGCTGAAATCAGCATATTTTACCTTTAAGGTCAAAGTCTTGGCTCTGAAGTCAGTTTTCTTTGTCCTTTTAGCAACTTCATGGGCTATTTTGTCTAATTCTTGTTCAATACTGCTCAGTTCTGAAAGGTCTTCTAAGAATGTTTCTTCTGATCCTAACGATTTGCGTATCCGCTCAGACTCTACCTCTCTATTATCCACCCCCCGTGCATATTGATAATAAGACAAACCGGCTTTGCCGAAATGATGAGCCAAATCCATTTCGCTCCACTTCTTTAAATCAGCTCCATTAAAAATACCTAACTCATTCATTTTAGAAGCTGTGGCTGGTCCTACACCAAAAAATTTTTTTATATTCAATTGTTCCACAAAAGCTTGTCCGTTTTGCGGAGTAATCACATATATTCCATTTGGTTTATTGTAGTCCGATGCAATCTTTGCCAAGAACTTATTATACGAAACCCCTGCAGACGCAGTAAGATGAGTCTGCTCCTGAATCTTTTGCTTTATCTCCTTGGCAATATGAGTGGCAGAACGCATGTTTTTTTTATTTGTAGTAACATCCAAAAAGGCCTCATCAAGAGAAAGTGGCTCTACCTTATCAGTATACTCAAAAAATATTTCTCTCACTTGTTGCGATACGGACCGATATACTTCAAAACGAGGTTTTGTAAATATAAGATGAGGACATTTGCGTGAAGCAACTACAGAAGGCATTGCAGAATAAACGCCATATTTGCGCGCTTCATAACTAGCAGCTGCAACAACTCCTCTCTCAGCACCATGGCCAACTGCCAGTGGCTTGCCTCTATAGTCGGGGTTGTCTCGCTGCTCAATTGATGCATAGAATGCATCCATATCAATATGAAGAATTTTTCTTTTCACAACTACAAATATAGATAATTAGCTTGAGACAAATAAACTAAAATAGATAAGAGCAAGTCTAAAAGTTAAATTTTAGTGTGAAATACAAAACAATAAGCCCCTCTAAAATGTTAAATAAGGAATGAATAAATTAATTACAACTATATTATTTATGAAGAAAATTACATTTAGAATTTTAATGATTGCATCAACAATACTTTTTATATTTGCTTGCACTAATACTAAAAACAAGGAGGCGGCCGAAACTGTATACAAAGTAAATGATGGCGCCGTGTATCCTTCAATTGAGGGAATGATTCCGCATGCTGTTGCAGTAGCAGACAAAGGTAATGACGAGGCTAACCTTAGAGTGCAACTAAAAGTGGGCAAAGTAATGGAAGTTGATTGCAATCAACACCACTTTCAAGGCGATTTTGAGGAAAATATACTGGAAGGTTATGGTTACGAGTATTATACTTTTGAAACAAATGGCAATGTTGCATCTACTATGATGGCTTGTCCAGACAACACAAAAACAGAGAAGTTTATCTCGGGTAAAGATCATTTCATTTCATATAATAGTAAGCTGACTACTCCTGTATATGCACCTGAAGGGTTTGAAGTGCGTTACACAACATGGAGTGTTGACAATGTGTATACTGCAATGCAAAATCCAGATGAATCAATTAATCCAGATGCTGCAAAACAGATTAAATCTTTTCCTGAAACAATGGAAGATTACGACCGTTATGTTATCTATCTACCGCAACAGGAAAATGAAGAAACATTACGCCTTGAGGTAATTCCTGGAATAATGAGAGAGGTTGACTGTAACACGCATTGGTTGATGGGACAGTTTGACACCTCAGTAGTTGAAGGCATGGGATACGACTATATGATTTTTAAATCGGATGGCAATGTTGCTTCAACACGTGTGGCTTGTCCAGACAATGAGATGACAGAAAAATTTGTGGCTGCTGAAGGAAACTTTGGACGATACAATAGCCAACTGCCTGTAGTAGTTTTCACACCAAAAGGAGTTGAACTAAAATATAAAGTTTGGAAAGCACAAGACACAAAAACTGCGGATAAACTGTAAATAACCACATATATTAATTGCGTGCTAAAGCATTAGCACATAGCAAGTAAATTAAAAAAGAGCAACCTAATTCAATTAGTTCGCTCTTTTTTTTAGATAGGTTCGTCATACACAAAATATTGGATAGGCTCGGTTGAATTGACTTTTACTTCTTATTTCTCAAATATTGCATCGTAGATTTAAAGTTTAACTCTTATTTCTCAAATCTTGAGTCGTAGATTTGAAGTTTAACTGTTGTTTTTCAAATATTGCATCGTGGATTTGAACTTTAACCCTTGTTTTTCAAATATTGAATCGTGGATTTGACGATTAACTCATAAAACTAGAGAATTCTCAGTGGAAATAGACTCTAACCTCATTGCATTATTTTTAAATATCTGGATGTGTATGCTTGCTACCTCCAAATTAAAGGAGTAGAGTGACGAGACATGTAAATGAGAAAGAGAATTAAAAAACTACTTATCCTCTATAACCTCTTTCACCACCACCGCATTATTCATTTTCGCATCCTTGGCTGCAAATAACAAAGTTATCTTTTCATATTTAGCTCTATTGCGCAACTTTTCCAATTCTTCTTTGTGGCCTAGCAGTTCTTTTTTGTAACGTTCCCGAAACTCATCGAAGCGATCTGGGTCATGGTCAAACCATTTTCGTAGTTCTGTGGTGGGTGCAATATCTTTCAGCCACTCATCAAAGTGTGTATCCTTTTTTGACACACCTCTTGGCCAAAGACGATCGATAAAAACACGATAGCCATCATCTTCCGACTTATCATCATAAACTCTTTTAATCTTAATTGATTTCATAGAATATTAGGATTTAGATGGAGTGAAGTTGCGAGAATCGGGGTGGCTTCTAATGTCACAAGCTATTTCTATTTCAAAAGAATGTAGCATAGCTACAAACTCATCTAAACTATTAATAGAATGCCTAATAGTCCAAGCTTTTTTTGGTTCGTTAGTCTTCATTCTATCGCAATTTATTTGTAGAGTTGATTGCTATGCTACTTGCTCTTTTATATTCTTGGTAAGAGAAACAACTTTTTATTCTCGCTTCTCCATTTCATCCATTGCCAAAGCCGAGTGTGCAAGAGCAGCACCCGACCGCATTTCGGAAGCAACCCAAATTGCTTCCATCATCTCTTCTTTACTTGCACCCATTCTCATAGACTCTTTTGTATGTGCTCTGATGCAATAGGGACATTGTGTAACATGAGCCACAGCTAAGGCAATCAAATGTTTTGTCTTTTCAGAAAGCGCACCTT
>CAZBVD010000048.1:0-10763 GCA_964495235.1 uncultured Dysgonomonadaceae bacterium
TACATAAGTTCAATTCAATAGAAACACCGTTTTATTATTACGATATTGAATTGCTCAATCAAACTATCAAATCTATACAATCTCATATAGAGAACAAACCGTTTTTTGTGCATTATGCCCTTAAAGCAAACACAAACAATAGATTATTGAAACATATTGCTGAACAAGGATTTGGAGCCGACTGTGTAAGTGGAAATGAAATTCTAAGAGCAATTGAAAATGGTTTTAACCCACATGAAATTGCATTTGCAGGCGTTGGTAAAACCGACAAGGAGATAGAAATAGCACTAAACAATGATATCTTTTCTTTCAACGTAGAGTCGATACCAGAGCTACATGCTATAAACAATTTAGCAAAAGCGAAAAACAAAACAGCCAGGATAGCTTTACGCATAAATCCAAATATTGATGCACAAACCCATAGCTATATAACTACTGGACTGAATGAAAATAAGTTTGGTTTGGAAGAAGAAAACATTCCTGATGTTTTAGAACTACTTCCTTCTTTAACATCGATAAAACTTACTGGTCTCCACTTTCATATTGGTTCGCAAATAACAGAGCTATCTTCATTTAAAAGCTTGTGCTATAAGATAAATGACCTGCAAAGATATTTTGAATCAAAAAACATTTGGCTCAATCATATAAATGCCGGAGGTGGCTTAGGTATTGAATATGAAAACCCAAACAAATTCCCAATCCCTGACTTCTCAAACTACTTCAGTCTGTTTTCATCACATCTCAAGATGAGAGAAGGACAAAAGCTTCACTTCGAGTTAGGCCGATCAATAGTTGCACAATGTGGGTCACTCATTTCACGCGCAACTTATGTAAAAAAAGGAATCAATAAAAACTTTGTAATATTAGATGCGGGTATGACTGACCTTATACGCCCTGCCCTCTATCAAGCCTCTCACTATATAGAGAATCTCACCTCTGATAAAGAACAAAAAGCTTATGATATTGTTGGTCCTATTTGTGAATCAAGCGATACATTTGCCAAAAACTTCAAACTGAACAAAACTCAAAGAGGCGATATTATAGCCATATGCTCAGCAGGGGCATATGGTGAGGTGATGGCATCAAGATATAACTCTAGAGACATAGCCAAATCTTATTTCTCTGATACTATTTAAACTTAGACATGAATACAACTTCTTTTTTTCATATGATTTCAACTTTAGAATGGATGATAATTGGACTTTACCTAATCTTTTTTATAGTTCAACTTATATATTATCTCTACCTATTCCGGAAACCATATAAGCATGCTGCTAAGAGTGCTGCAACTAATAATACTAAAGACCTAAGAGAAACTGAACTCCCAGGCATATCTATTGTTATAACAGCTAAAAATGAAGCTGAAAATCTTCGGAATAATCTATCATTCATCCTGAATCAAGATTATCCCAAATTACAAGTTGTAGTAGTTAACAATGCATCAACAGATACTACAGCCGATGTATTGGAGGATTACCGAAACAATCACCCTAACCTATACGTTACTTTTATACCAATAGGGTCTAACGCTATTAATAATAAAAAACTAGCCCTGACTGTAGGTATCAAGGCTGCAAAATATGATATATTACTGTTTACTGAGCCCGACACTAAACCATTGTCAAAGAAATGGGTCTATGAATATGCAAAAACGTTCAATAAAGAGAAGAATATAGTACTAGGATGTTGTCAAATAGAAATAAACAAAAGCTTTTTCAAAAAATATATTCTCTTCGATAATCTCTTTAGTGGTATAAAGTATACAAGTATGGCTTTAGTAGACAAACCATATATGGGTGTTGGTCGCAACATGGCATTCAGGAAGAAGCTATTCTTCGATAACAATGGATTCTCGAACCTATTAAATATAAAAGATGGAGAAGACAATATATTTATAAATAGAATAGTAACAAAAGAAAACACAGCTATTTTATCATCTCCAGAAAGCATGGTTGCAAGTAATGTTGCAAATGGCATTTCGAATTGGAGAAACATCAAAACAAGATATCTCACAACACGAAAAAACTATATTGGCAAAAGAGCAAAGATCATAAACTTTGAGGAGTTCACAAGATATGCATTCTATATCCTATTTGCTACACTGTTTACAATAGGAATGCTTTCCTCTTCAAAGATGATTGCATTATTCGCAATCTTATTGTTCTTAGTTCGTTATTTAGTGCAGGCAATAGTAATAAACAAAAATAGCAAAATGTATAATGCAGGTGGTTTTTACTTTTCGCTGCCACTGCTAGATTTAATAGTGCCTGTAGCCAATCATCTATTTATAAGAAGAGATACAAAAAAAGAGTGACATTTTGACAGACCATTTGTTCTAAAACACTTCTTATCTATCAAGCAGGCGGTTAAAGCAGGTTAAGCGTTAAATCATAGCGTTAAAAGAGACAAAAAAACTGCTCTTCTTGTTTTTTAGAACGCTTTTTGTACATAAATTTGAGAAAGTGTAAAATTAAAATCATCAAATAAAACAATAGACTATGAAAGCTAATTTTAAACAAGTACTTACCATTATTTTGGTAGCTATTTTAAGCGCAACAGTCGCCCTATTTGGGTATGACTTTATGCAAAAAAGGAATGCTTCATCTAAAAAATCAAATCAAGAGATAAGCGAATTTTCTGAAAACTTCTCTCAAGATTTTAACCAAAACAATGTTAGACTTGCCAATATGACCACTTCAGAGGGTTATCCCGATTTTACTGAAGCTGCAAAAAGAACAATTCATGGGGTAGTCCATGTAAAGACAACCAAAACACCTACTAAAAGAAGACAACAATATGTTGACCCATTTGAATTCTTCTTCGGGTTTGGCAATCGCAACTTCGATTTTGGCCAACCACAACCTCAAGTAGGATTTGGATCAGGAGTAATAATATCTAAAGATGGATACATTATTACAAACAATCACGTAATTGCGGGGGCTTCAGAAGTATCTGTAACTTTAAACGATAACAAAGAATATATTGCTACAGTTATAGGTGCGGACCCTGAAACAGATATAGCTTTAATAAAAATTGAAGGTAATGACTTTAAGTATGTGTCATTTGGCAGTTCCGACGATTTAGAGGTTGGTGAATGGGTATTAGCTGTAGGCAACCCATTTAATTTAACCTCTACTGTAACTGCAGGAATTGTAAGTGCTAAAAACAGAGCTAATATTATTGGCGAAGCAAAAAGCTTACAATCTTTCATACAAGTAGATGCGGCAGTAAACCCTGGTAATAGTGGGGGTGCTCTAGTTAATACTCGTGGAGAATTAGTTGGTATAAACACAGCAATATACTCTCAAACAGGAAATTTTGCTGGCTATGCATTTGCTATTCCAATATCTATTGCTGGTAAAATTGCATCAGATTTAAAAGAATACGGTACAGTTCAACGTGCAGTGATGGGAATTCTATCTCCAAACATTGAATACATAAAGCAGAATGACCCTGAAAAATATAAAGAACTTCAGAACATAGAAGGAGTCCAAATTGATGACTTCTCCGACAGAAGTCCATCGAAAGTTGCAGGAATTAAAAAAGGCGATATTATCAAATCAATCAACAAAGCACCTATCCGCAACTTCAATGAGTTGCAAACACAAATAGGCAGATATCGTCCTGGCGATAAAGTGAAAGTTGTAGTTGATAGAGATGGTAAAGAAATGAGCTTTACTGTAGAGCTTCAAAACAGCCAAGGTAGTACAGACTTAGTAAAGACTGTAGATGGCATGGATATGCTAGGTGCGACATTTGCAGAAATAGACAATAATACAAAACAAAAACTTGGTATTAGCAGTGGTGTAGAAGTAACTGCAGTAGAAAATAGTGGGAAGTTTAGAAAAGAGGGTATCAACAAAGGGTTTGTTATTCTCAGAATAAACAATATTCCAGTAAACACAGAAGCAGAGATAGCAAAAATTGTTCAGATGACAACTACAGCTAAATCTGAAGACAAAGTAATTCTTATAGCAGGTTTCTATCCAAACAGTAAAACTCAATACATAGCTATTGATTTATCAAGCGAATAGGTTAAACTACTTTAAATAAATGCAGTTTGAATAACAAAATGACTGTGTAGGCGTTTTATACAAAGGAATCAGTAAAATACTGTTTCCTTTGTTTATTATCTATTTATGAAAAAAAACCATATAATAGCTAGTACAAGCATAGGCTCTTATTTTTATTCTGTAAAATAAAGAGTATCTTTGCATCCCCAAATAAAAAAACAACCAAAAAAATACATATGAGACAATTAAAGATAACAAAGTCAATCACAAATCGTGAGAGTGCATCTTTAGACAAGTACCTGCAAGAAATTGGTCGCGAGAACTTGATTACTGTAGAGGAAGAAGTCGAATTGGCACAAGCCATTAGGAAAGGTGACAGACTAGCTTTAGAAAAACTCACTAAAGCAAATCTACGATTCGTGGTTTCAGTTGCAAAACAATACCAAAATCAAGGTCTTAGCCTCCCTGACTTAATAAATGAAGGAAACTTAGGTTTAATAAAAGCTGCAGAAAAGTTTGATGAAACACGCGGCTTTAAATTTATTAGTTATGCAGTATGGTGGATTCGTCAATCAATATTGCAAGCTCTTGCAGAACAATCGCGTATTGTGAGACTTCCACTCAATCAAGTTGGTTCGCTTAACAAAATAAGCAAAGCACTTCAGAAGTTTGAGCAAGAGAACGAACGCAAACCATCGGCAGAAGAATTAGCTATAGAGCTTGACATTACAGTGGAAAAGGTTAGAGATTCGCTCAGAGTTTCAGGACGCCATATATCTATGGATGCACCTTTTGTAGAGGGCGAGGACAATAGCCTCCTCGATGTGATGATTAATGATGATGCTCCACTAGCTGATAGAACTCTTATAAATGAGTCGCTTCAAAAAGAGATAGACAGAGCACTCTCAACTTTAACTGATCGTGAAAGCGAGATTATCAAAATGTTTTTTGGTATTGGTTCGCAAGAAATGACTCTTGAGGAAATTGGAGACAAATTTCAACTTACTCGCGAGAGAGTTAGACAAATAAAAGAAAAAGCAATACGCAGACTTCGACAAGATTCACGTAGCAAATTACTTAAAAGCTACTTGGGTTAAACAACATTTTTTTATTATAGGTGTTAAACAAATTGGATTTACATAGACTTATATATGTAAATCTTGTATGTTTAGCATATTTGTTTATGAAAACCTAACATAATACGAAATAATATTTTATATTTGTATTTTAATAGAGGGTTCTAATCAAAATTATGCGCTGTAGATAGCACCTATTTTGCTTATAATTTACGGTATTAGTGCGAGAATAAACAAATGCTTATGAACTTTTCTTTTTAGCATTTGTTATATGTATTGATTCAGCGGTAGTAAAAACAACACAACACTGCCTCTCAATCAAGAATAGTATTTAGAAATAAATATCGAGTTATTGTAATACAGAATGTTTAATTAGAATTTAAATTTATGAAAAAAATTAGTTTATTATTAATGTCAATCCTTGTAGCATTTGGAATAAGTGCTCAAGAGACACAAAATGTTTCTCATGGTGATATATACCTGAAAAACAAAAAAACAGACAATTGGTTTATGACGATCGCTGGTGGAGCAAACACATTCTTCGGAAATGGTTTTGGAGATGGCGACTACCTTGATGCAACTTCATGGGAAGGACAATTATCAGTAGGTAAATGGATTTCTCCTATTTTTGGTGCACGTTTAGCAGTTAATGTTGCTCAACACGAACACTATAGCCAATATCAGAACTTGAATGATTATGTTTCAAGCAACAGCATCAATCCTCACGTAGACGTAATGTGGAATGCTACAAATGCATTAGTTGGTTACAGAGCCGACAGAGTTTACAACTTTATACCATATGTTGGTCTAGGTGGTATGATAGGTATGGAAAAAGATTTTAGTGGTAACACAGATCTTGAACTTTCTTGGAACATGGGTTTAATCAATAACTTTCAGTTATCTAATAACTTCTCAATCTTTGTAGAATTAGCAGCAACTTTAGTTAAAGACAACTTTGGTTCAAGATTCACAATGAATAACACTGGTGATTATTCTTACGACGCTATTGGACATGCACTTGTTGGTGTTAAATTCGGTTTAGGTGGAAAACAAGACTTCACTACTGCTGAATTATTAGACTATAACTTGATTAATGACTTAAACAGTCAAATCAACAGACTTCGTGCAGAAAACGAAAACCTAAGTAAGAGACCAGAATTCTGTCCAGAATGCCCAGAAGTTGAAGTACAACCAATGGTAGCTGATGTATACGTACCAAACGTAGTATTCTTCCGCATTAATTCAGCAACTATTGATAGACAACAACAAATCAGCGTTTATAACACTGCTGAATACTTGAAGTCTAATCCTAACGCTACTGTAGAAATTGTAGCTTATGCTGACAAGCAAACTGGAACACCAGACTACAACATGAAGTTGTCTGAAAGACGTGCCAAGGCTGTAGCTGATGCTTTAACTAGCCAATACAATATTGACAGCAGCAGAATTAACTTAGACTGGAAAGGTGATACAGAACAACCATATGCTGAGAACGATTGGAACCGCGTTGCAATTTTCATCGCTGACTAATCTCACACAGTATTAAAATAAAAAGTCAACAACAACGTTTTTAGGTTGTGATGACTAATAAATAAGAAAACGTTTTTACAGGTTCGCCTGTAAAAACGTTTTTTTTCTTTATACTTTTCTGCTGTGCAACAATATATTATTAAGATCATCTTATAAGTCGAAGTGTTTATTGCAAATCAGCTTGCTCTTATTAAGCAAAAGTAATTTCATGAGTTAAAAGTCTAATCCTACTCTTAGGAAATAAGAATCATATAATGAAACTCAAATCTACCTTGTAGAAGTGAACAACCATGACCAAAGATAAAAATCGAATCTATTGGATTCAACAATCAAGTTATGAAAGTCAAATCGGCAGTGAAGGATTCACCAATCATGACATAAAACTCGAATCCTTCGTGATGGATTTGAAAAACATGACATAAAAGTTCAATCTTCCGTCGTCGCCCACTAAGAAAAGATAAACAAAGCTATTCTACAATTAAGACATTACAAAGGTGTAAAACCATAAAAAAAGGAACTACCCCAAATTAAAGGTAGCTCCTTTTTATATATAGTTGTGTATTGTAAAACTTATAGCTTAGTTATAAGCTACTATTTATGCACGTATAAACTGAGACAGTATTTTTTCTTCTACAAATAAAGATGCAGTATTAATTAGCGCTAAGTGTGAGTATGCCTGAGGAAAATTACCCAATCTTCGTTTAGTAACAAAGTCTAGATCTTCACTCATCAAGCCCACATGATTGACATTCTTAATAAGATTGTCAAATATTTCTTTGGCTTCTTCTCGTTCACCGATAGCATAAAGAGCTTCTATTAGCCAAAAAGTGCAAATAGTGAAAGCTGATGTTGGTTCTCCAAAATCATCTGCAGACTTATATCTATACATCAAGCCATTATGCAACAAATTCTCTTTTATAGTTTTCACAGTCTTAATATAACGCTCGTCTGTGGCTTCTATAAAACCGTATGTTTGCATTAAAAGAACCGATGAATCAAAATCTAAGTTATCGTAAGCTTGTGAAAAGCACTGTATCTCTTCTTTCCAACCATTTGTTATAATATCATCTTTTACCTCTGCAGCCGCTTCTGACCAGGCTTTTGCATAGGTGTCTTTCTGAATGAGTGATGCAATTTTTGCGGCTCTATCTATAGCCACCCAACTCATAACCTTAGAAAACACAAAATGGCGTGAGATAGTTCTAAACTCCCAAATGCTCTGGTCTGGTTTCCGCCAATCGCGCATTACCCGACGAATAAGATTTTTTACAATTTCCCAAATTTCCTCTACCTCATCAAGCGTACCAGGAAAATAAAGATAGTATTGATATATAACGTCTAATAAATAACCTATAGAATCGTTTTGCTTCTGATCGTAAGCAGCGTTCCCAACTCTTACAGGAGCAGAGTTTTCATAGCCTGCCAAATGAGGAAGCACCTCTTCTGTTAATTCTTTCTCGCCACGAATTCCATACATGATTTGGAAATTATCATCACGCGACTTCAAAATCTGTTTTATAAATCCAATAAATCGTTTTGCTGTGTTACCATGTTTCATATACAAAAAGGTATCAATAGTCATGGAAGCATCGCGCACCCAGCAAAATCTATAGTCCCAGTTACGAACTTCGCCTATTGATTCAGGTAAACTAGTAGTAAGAGCTGCAAGAACAGCTCCTGAGTATTGGTAAGACATAAGTTTAAGCACAAGAATGCTTCGTGTGATTAAATCATTGTGTTCTTTAAACTGTCGCGAACGATTACTCCAATTCATCCAGTAAACCTTTGTACGTTCGTAGTTCAAATGTATTCTTTCTAAATCTACAGTTACCAATTTTTGATTATATGACAGGAGAAAAAATTGATGCTCTTTTAAAACAAACTCTTCGCTATTTAATATAGTATCAAAATCTAAACTCGTATAAAGATATATTTTCTCTTCTTCGTTTTCTTTAGAAACTGTTTTAATATAATCATCAAATTTGCGATGTTCCACCTCTTCACGCGCATAATTCATTCGTGGCTGATATTCAACTCTCAAGCGTGGATTTCCACGTATAACACGCATGTAACGATGAATTTCGGGGGGTAGATATGATTTATTTTCGGTAGTTGTATAGTGCGGCATATAATCAAACACTAAAAAAGCACCTTCTTCAGACTCATATGTAGTTATAAGTATATTTGTTTTCTCTACATATCTTTGCGAAATAGTGTAATCGTCTGAAACAATAAAAGAGAAATGACCTCCTTTTTCTTTATCTAGCAAACGAGAGAAGATAGATGGTGAATCGAAATCGGGAAAACAAAACCAATCAATACTACCCTCTTTTGAAACTAATGCAGCACTTCTGCAATTTCCTATAACTCCATAATTTAAATTTTCCATCTGTTTTTTTAATTCTTAACATTTCGCTTAAAACCTCATAAGCAATAGGACAAGTATATGCATTTTTAACTGACAACTTATATACTTGATAAAACTTTCTTCTGTCGGTGTGGGAATATTCTCTAAAAGCCTTTGGCCTGCTATCGTAGATAAGACAGTAGTTGTCAGACATAAGGAACGGACAAGGAATTTCTTTAAAAACATAATCCCCATCTCCGTCAATCCTTATATATGTCTAACACTTGCAACGGAGACATGTTTAAGGATTTTGCCATTTTATTTATATCACTGCCAGTAATACGTGGACCTAAGGTTCTACAACAGTTGGCACATTGCAAGCATTCTATAGCCTCCCGTGTAGGTTTCGTGTAGCTGATGAACTTCACAATCCATCTTTTTCAACTACTTTAAATTCTTTTTGTGATAATTCTTAAAATCAGGCTCGGCTTTTACTGCAAGATTCTCAAAATTTTCGTATCAATCAATCATTATCTGTATCCATTTCGCCTCTCAATGGGATTTGCATAAAATCACAAACCTCTTTTGGAGTTTTCTTCAATCCAAACAGATACATCAATTTGGCAATTGCAGTTTCTGTTGTCATATCATGCCCACTTATCACACCTGCTTTAAGCAAGAGTTGACCAGTTTCATAACGTTGCATAGCTACTTCACCATACAAACATTGGGTAACATTTACAATTACAATATCGCGATCAATTGCTTTTTTCAACTCATTAAGAAACCATTCATCACTCAATGCATTGCCCGAGCCGTACGTTTCTAGCACAACACCCTTTATATTTTCAGCATTAAGTATTGCGGATACCACTTGAGGCGGAATACCAGGAAATATTTTGAGCACTGCAATAGAATCATCATACGATTCATAAAAAACCACCTCCCTGTCATAGTTTGGTTTCAAAATATCAGCCGTGTTGTAACGAATAGTTACACCTGCTTCTGCCAAGCACATAGAGTTGGCACTAGCAAACGCATTGAAGTTCTCCGCATTTATTTTTGTTGTTCTATTGGCCCTGAAAAGTGAGTTTTGAAAATAAATACAAACTTCAGGTACAATGGGATGGCCATCCTCGTCTTTATCGGCAGCTATTTCTAGTGCAGTTATCAGATTCTCTTTACCGTCGGTTCTTAGCTTACCAATAGGAAGTTGCGAACCAGTGAATATGATGGGCTTAGTCAAATTTTCGAACATAAAACTAAGTGCCGATGCAGTGTAAGACATAGTGTCTGTACCATGCAAAATTACAAAACCATCGTAATCATCGTAATGAGCCTTCACTACCTGCACCATTTCTCGCCACTTATCTGGAGAAATCTCCGATGAATCGATAAGAGGATCAAAAATATAAGTGTCGACATGAAAATTAAGTCGTTTCATTTCGGGCACATTAGAACGGAGGTGACTAAAATTAAAAGGTTCCAAAGCACCTGTTTCCAAGTTCTCAATCATTCCTATTGTTCCTCCAGTATAAATCAACAGTAAATGAGCATTCACATCAATCATATTATTCGTTTTATGCAAAAGTAACACTTTGCACGAATATAATAAACTTTATTGCCGAAAGATTTAAACGATTAAACCCCTTTGTATTAATTGCTTTTACGCTTATTCTAGTTATCGAACTAAACTAGCATTAAATTGTTTAGTAAGAAGAATAAATAACAACAAAAAGAACAAATATGACTACACATTCTATTAAAACAGTTTGGAAAGAAAATAATACTTTTTCT
>CAZBVD010000049.1:0-10268 GCA_964495235.1 uncultured Dysgonomonadaceae bacterium
GTATTGGAGTTCATATTGAGCCGGGTCCTGATGGAGGAATTGTTGTTTTAGACGACACCACCATTTTCGACAAGGCTCTTTCTATTTTAGGACTGGATGATTATCCTGTTTATAATGAAAGCCAAGAAGAAAGTAAAACCGAATAGACAATCTTAAATAAGATTATCTGTTTTTTGTGTGTTGGTTTATCCTTCAATACTTTTGTAAGAATTCTCACTAGATTGGCAAGTGCTGTCTCAATCTCTTTCTTGTAAGGTACTGTTATGGATAAATCAACATATTTTGGATAGTAGAAAAGTCATTCTTCTGTGGTATCTATTTCTCTTGGCTCAACCAAAGTAGCTCATTTTAATAAGACTTAAATTATGAAAGACAAAGACAACAACAAAGACAAATTGGTTACGGTTGCAATTCACACGTACCAAAAGGCTCAAATATTGAAAAGCATATTAGAATCCGAAGGTATTGACGCATACATTCACAATGTGAATTTGATTCAGCCTATGGTATCGGCAGGTGTGAGAGTTAGAATTAACGAAGTGGACCTTCCAAGGGCCTTAGATATTATTGAGAATGTTAGTTTTGAAGAACTTCATGATGAAAAAGAAACGGAGAAAGAATCACAAAAGGAAAAAAAGAGAGAGATATTAGTACCTGTTGATTTCTCTGAGTTTACTTTAAAGACATGTGAGTTTGCTTTCGGATTGGCAAAAGAAACTAATTGTAGTATTAAGTTAATGCATGTGTACTTCTCATCATTTTATCCTTCAAGCATACCTTTTGGAGATACTTTCACTGTGCAGCCTAAAGTAGAAGGAATGTATAAGGGCATCTATGAGAATGTTGAACGTGAGATGAAAGATTTGATAAGTAAATTAAACACCAAAATTGCAGAAGGTATTATACCTGATGTACATTACTCTTATACTCTTAGAGAAGGTTTGCCAGAAGAGGAAGTGGTAGACTATTCAAAGAAAATTAACCCATATGCTATTGTAATGGGTACACGTGGCAGCAATAAAAAAGATCAAGATTTAATAGGCAGTGTAACTGCTGAAGTGATAGAAGGATGTAGAACTCCTATCTTTGCAATACCTGAAAACTCTTCTTTGTGTTGCCTATCTGCACTTAAAAATATTGTTTTTCTTACCAACTTTCAAGAACGCGAATTTCTTGCACTTGCAACGCTTATGGAGTTTATAAAAAACTATCCAATAAGGGTTTCTTTTGTTCATGTTGCTAAAAAAGAGGATCGCTGGAATGAAATAAAACTCACTGGATTGAAAAACTACTTTAATGAGCATTATCCTAACACTCAAACTGACTACACAGTAGTTGATGGTAATGAAGGAATACCTGAAGCATTAGAGAAGTTTGTAAACGAGAATACAATTGATCTGATTTCATTGTCAAGTTCTCCTAGAAGCATCTTTGCGCGTATGTTTAACCCAGGTATAGCAAGACGAATGCTTTTTCATACAAATACTCCTATGTTGGTTATTAAGTCTTCTACAAAATAAAAAGCAAATTGCAATATTTAGAATAAAAAGTCACCAGAAATCTATTGTTTTTGGTGGCTTTTTTGCTTTTAGAGCTTTTGATTTTTTAAAAACTCTTCTGCTTTATTTAATGATGTCAGCTTTCCTACATCCACCATATAATTATCTTTTGCTATATAAGCACTTACAGAGTTGTTGTCACAGATGGACAAGTAAAAATTAATGATAGAGAATTTATCTGGAAATCTTTTCATTAGAGATATAGCTTTCCCAGATAAAACGTGAATACCAAAAAAAGCAAGCTTGTGATGATTCATAGAATTGAAGTCAGACGAAGAGATTGTTTGTCCATCTTTCTCATTAATCCATCCTTTCAAATTGTTGTTGTGATCAAAAAAGAGATATCTAGAAGTCTTTCTATCATTTACTACCAGTGTTGCCATTGCTTTACTGTGGATGTGGTTGTTGAAAACTGCAGAAAGATCTACATCAGATATAATGTCGGCGTTGTGAATAAGAACAGACTCATCTTCATCGAAAAACCACGACGCCTTCTTTATTGCTCCACCCGTGTCTAGTAATTTCTCTCGTTCGTCTGAAAACTCAATTCGAATATCAAAATAGCTCTTCGACTTTATAAAATCGATGATTTGATCTGCAAAATGATGAATGTTTATGATTATCTCATTAAAACCTTGATTCTTTAACTTTAGAATTACATGCTCTATAGCAGGCTTCCCCAGTATTGGCACCAAAGCTTTGGGCGTATTATTAGTAAAAGGTTTTAATCGGGTGCCGAGTCCCGCAGCTAAAATCATTGCTTTCATAAAGTGTATAGTTAGAACAGCACTTATAGTGCTAGTTATTGATTGATATTGAGTTAAATTATTGGTTTATAAACTGTTGAATGTTTGCTCCAAATTTTGTTCACGATGGATGAGCGTAACTTTCACTCCAAACTTTTTAGAGATGCGTTCTGCAACCTTTTGAGCAGAATAGACCGATCGATGTTGTCCACCTGTACAACCAAATGAAACCATTAAGTGAGTAAATTTTCTGTCAATATATTGCTTAACATGATTATCTACTAATGTGTAAACAGAGTCAAGGAAAACATCTATTTCTCCATCTTCTTTAAAGAACTCTATAACAGGTTCATCAAGTCCAGTTATTTTTTTATATCGTTCATATCTACCAGGGTTATGTATTGCACGGCAATCAAAAACATAGCCTCCACCATTTCCCGAAGGGTCAGTAGGGATTCCTTTTTTGTAAGAGAAGCTTACCACCCTAACTTCTAATCCATCTTCCTTCTCTTTTTCAGCAAACTGTTGCAGGTTAACCATCTCATGCAGCACTTCCGATAAGTATGGATACTCTTTAAAGTCAGACTTTAACATCTCTCTTAGGTTGTTGAGTGCAAAAGGAATACTTTGTAAAAAGTGAGGTTTCTTTTCAAAGTAGCCTCTAAAGCCATAAGCGCCCAACACTTGCAGTGTCCTAAACAAAACAAAGTGACGCAACTGCTCTATAAAATAATCCTTGTCAATTGGGTAATGTTTGTTGAGTGCATCTATATAAGTATCTATTAGTTCTTGACGAAGCTTGTTTGGGAAATTGGCTTTGGCTTGCCATAGAAACGAGGCCACATCATAATAAACAGGACCTCTTCTCCCGCCTTGAAAATCAATGAAGTAGGGCTCTCCGTCAATAAGCATAACATTACGTGATTGGAAATCGCGAAATAAGAAAGTGTTAGACTTATCTTCAAGGAGTTTTTGTGCCATTCGTTCAAAGTCATCCTCTAATAAATTTTCTTGAAACTCCATCTCTGTAGTTTTCAAAAAACAATATTTAAAGTAATTCAAATCCCAATAAATAGACCTTTCATTAAATTCTGACTGAGGATAGCAAACATTAAAATTTAAATCCTTAGCTCCATCTACTTGAAAGTCCGCTAGCTTTGATATCGTTTTATGGAGTAGATTTTTCTCTTTGATACTAAACTCTCCTGTATTGCGGCCATTTTTTATTTCATCAAAGAGCACTGCATCTCCTAAATCATCTTGAATGTAGTAGAGCATATCAGTTGACACCTCAAGCACCTTAGGCACATTTAATTTTCGTGAATGGAAATGTTTTGCCAATTCAATAAATGCATAATTTTCTTCTTTCGATTGTCCATACACGCCAATCAGTGAAATATCTCCCGATGTAAGCCTATAGTATCTTCTATTGGAACCAGAAGAGGGTAATGCTTCTATTGAAGGATTTGCTTCCCCTGTGTGTTTCTTAAATAAAGAGATGAGTTCTTGCATTCTATACTATTGTTCTAATTATATTTTTCACATAAATATATGAGAAGACTGATTTATGTTTATAGACTTTCTAAATTGTTTAACCATACTGTAGCCATAGCATCACTTGGCATTTGCCAACTACCACGAGGCGATAAGTTGATTGCTCCAACCATTGGTCCATCGGGCATACACGATCGTTTAAATTGTTGAGAGAAGAAACGACGGTAAAACACCTTTAACCATTTCAATATTTCTTCCGATGAATATCTTTCCTTAAAAGCTTGTTGTGTAATAAAGTATATACGGCGAGGTTCATCGTTATGTCTCAACATACGATTGATAAAAAAGTCGTGCAATTCGTAAGGTCCAACAAAATGCTCAGTCTTTTGTGCAATCTTACCCTCTTTATCAGCCGGAAGCAGTTCAGGACTAAAAGGAGTATCCAGTATGTCTAGTAACACATCTCTAGTAGATTTTTCTATATGTTTGTTAGCAATCCATTTTACTAACGAAGCTACCAAAGTTTTGGGGACGCCTGAATTTATTGCGTACATCGACATATGGTCGCCATTGTAAGTAGCCCATCCCAGAGCCATTTCAGAAAGGCTGCCTGTTCCTAGCACCATCCCACCTATCTTATTGGCATAATCCATTAAAATCTGTGTGCGCTCGCGTGCTTGACTATTTTCATAGGTTACATCATGCACATTTATATCGTGCCCAATATCTTTTAAGTGTTGCGTTACAGCAGGAATTATTGAAATCTCTTTTATGGTAACCCCGCTCGACTGCATGAGCAATATAGCATTTTGATAGGTTCTATCAGTTGTACCAAATCCAGGCATTGTAATGGCATGAATGTTCTCGCGTGGTAATATTAGCAAGTCAAATGTTTTTATTGCAACCAATAGCGCCAATGTAGAATCAAGGCCACCAGATACACCCAAAGTTATTGTTTTACTGTTGGTGTGTAGCAGCCTTTTTGCCAGACCATTAATTTGAATATTGTAAACATCTCCTAAGTTTTCATCTTCATCTTGAGCAGTAGGTATAAAAGGATATGGATTGAATGTGCGATACATCTCCTTAAAGTTTTCAATAGGCTCTAAATCACAATAAATAGGCATATATTCAATCTCTGCTTGAGAATTATGCCTTTTCTCCTTCACTCGCTCATTACGCAGCGCAGCAACATCTATATCACATACTATAAGTTCGTTTTCTAGCGAAAAGCGTTCTGATGCTGCTAGCATCAATCCATTTTCAGCAATCAAACAAGCACCGGAAAATACCAAGTCGGTTGATGATTCGCCTACACCTGCCGATGCGTATGTATATGCACAATTGCATCGTGCAGATTGATTGGTTACTAATGATCTTATATACCTATTTTTTCCAACAGCCTCATTAATTGCCGATAGATTAAATATAATATCTACGCCTTCTAATGAAAGCGATGACGATGGGGGAGCAGGTGTCCATAAATCGTTGCCAATCTCTACCCCAAACTTGGCATATTCTGATTCAAATACCAAAGCTGATGAAATAGGATGATAACCTAAAGGTGTTTCTATAATTCCGTCATGTAAATCTCTACCGCTTGTAAACCACCTTTTTTCATTAAACTCATTGTGATTGGCAATTTCTTGTTTTGGAACAAACCCCAATATTCCTTCAGATGATATTACAGCTGCAACATTATATAGGTTGTTTTTATGTAGCAATGGAAGTCCCACAATTGTTATGAGCGATTTTTTGTTCTTCATAAACTCAACTAGCTCTATCAATGCATCTATCGCTTTGTGTTGCAAAGCTGTTTGAAAAAAGAGGTCGGCACAGGTGTATCCTGTTATTGAAAGCTCTGGAAAGCTTATGAACTGAACGTTATGTTTTAAAGCTTCTTCTATCAACTGCTTTATTTGGCTAGTGTTATAGTCACATTCAGCAACTTTCAACTTTGGTGAAGCGGCAGCCACTCTTACAAATCCGTAGTCATTGATATTCATAGTAAGGAGGATTTTGGTATTGTTATTACACAAAGATAAAAATAGTTGGCACAACTATCTGTAGGCTTTAGAAAATATTTGGTTTAACTCATATTATCCAATGCATTGAAACCAATTTATACGAAAAAAGCAAGCTCAAGGTTGTTGTTGCTCAATTAGAAACGAATTTTGCACTTTCTTTTTATCAAAGGGTTAATAAACAAAAGGTTTTATATTAATTCTGTTCTTAAATTTTTATGGTTTCTGCTCTGTCAAGCAGTTCAGGCAACTTAATATTGAAAGCCTCCATCGACTCCATTAATAAATCAGCACCTGAATCAATTAGTACTTTGTCATCTAAAGGACCTGTGTTTACTGCAATTGTAAATATATTGGCTCTATGAGCTGATTCTACTCCTAAGGGAGCATTTTCTAATACTATAGCTTGGTTAGGTTTTAAATTGCCAGCTTTTTCTAGACCCATTAAATAAGGTTCGGGATGAGGCTTCCCAATTTCTACATCAAATGCAGTAACCATGTTCTCAGGAGTAAAAACATTTGGCAAGTCACTATTCAATCGTTCATACAATCCTGTTTGTCCCGAACCTGTCACTAAAATCGCTTTCAGCCCTCTCTCTTGAGTAATTTTGATTGTTTCTTCAATTCCTTTAATAAGTGCTCCACTATCATTTTCAATAAACAGTTCTGATTTTCTTTCATAAAGATCATCTATTTCTTTAGGTGTAGCATCGCGTTTCAAATTTCGCTGAAAAAGCATATTAATTGTGTGTCTTGCAGGACGTCCTTCTTGAATAAAGAATTCATTTGGTTCGGTTTTCAATTCCCATTCGCGCATTGTTTGTTGCCATGATATTTCGTGAGCTGGCATCGAATTATAGATTATGCCATCCATATCAAAAAGAACTGCACGCAGATCTAAATTGCTGAACTTATTTGTTTGAAGGTAATTAGTTATTATTTCTGTCATATTATATTATATCAATTATTAATCCGGAGTTTACTTTGTAAATAGATAGGCACATCGGATTAGTGCCTTCTTTTCTATTGTGGTTTTTTTAATAGGATTTGTATACCCTATAAATTAATAAGTGTTTTACTCGAAAGGAAAAACTTTCCAATCAAGCAAAACACCGTTTTATCTATTCTATTTAAAATCTTTAATTAAAAGGATAACACTTTAACTCGGAGGTAATGCCTCTTTGTCTCCTTGTATATACTTTTTACAAAGAATTTACTGAATTCTTTTTTTCAATTCCTCAGTTTCTTTCTCAAAACCTGGTTTCTCAAGCAAAGCAAACATGTTTGCCTTGTAAGCTTCAACGCCAGGCTGGTCAAAAGGATTCACACCTAGTAAATAACCGCTTATACCACAAGCCTTTTCAAAGAAATAAATCAGTTGTCCAACGTAGTAAGGAGTTAACTCTGGTATGCTTATCACAATGTTTGGCACACCGCCATCTACGTGAGCAATGCGTGTACCTAATTCAGCCATCTTATTCACTTCGTCGACGCGTTTGCCTTGCAAAAAATTTAAACCATCTAAATCAGCTGTGTCATGTGGAATAGTCAATTTATTGTTAGGTCTTTCAACTGAAATTGTTGTTTCGAAAATTGTTCGTTCACCTTCTTGAATCCATTGACCCATAGAGTGAAGATCGGTAGTAAAGTTAACAGCAGCATTGAAAATGCCTTTCCCTTCTTTACCCTCACTCTCACCAAATAGTTGTTTCCACCACTCAGCAAAATAATTGAGCTTTGGATGGAAGTTGGCAAGTATTTCTATCTTCTTTCCTTTTTTGTACAACTCATTACGAGTAACAGCGTATATTGCTGCAAGATTATCTTTAAAAGGGGTGCTTTGGTCTGACTCTTTCTCTATATCTTTTGCTCCTTGTACTAGTAAGCGGATATTGATTCCTGCCACAGCAATAGGGAGTAGCCCTACAGGTGTAAGTACAGAGTATCTGCCACCTACATTATCTGGAATAACAAATGTTTTGTATCCTTCTTGCACAGCCAATGTGCGCAAAGCGCCTTTTGAAGCATCGGTGATAGCAACTATTCTTTTTCTAGCTTCTTCTTTGCCCACTTCTTCTTCCAATCTGTTTTTCAAGATTCTGAAAGAGAGTGCAGGCTCAGTTGTTGTTCCAGATTTAGAGATATTGATAATACCAAAACTCTTGCCTTCTAGGTATTCCATTAATTCATGCAAGTAGTCTTCGCTTATGTTATTGCCTGCATATACTATCACTGGGTTTTCTCTCTTGGTTTGCAACCAATCAAAAGAACTAGACAGAGCATCAATTACTGCTTTAGCACCCAAGTAGCTACCACCAATACCAATCACTACTACCACATCGCAAAGAGTGCGTAGTTGTATTGAAGTTTTTTCAATTTCTTCAATTTCGGCTTCGGTGATAGATGAAGGTAGATTTACCCATCCCAGAAAATCGCTGCCAGCACCTGTTCCATCATGCAATGCATTGTTTGCCATTATAGCAACATCGTCCATTGCTTTTACTTCATCCTTTGTAACCCAAGGAGCTACATTGTTAATATTCAGTTTTAATTTTCCCATTTTTTAATTTTTTATCTTGTGTAGTATATTGTACTAGTTTTAATTCTATTATTAATATGCAGATTAATGTAAAATGTCAATCAGTTTTTTGATAATTACGCGTGGCGAAACATTGTTGTAAAGTATCTCGTAGGCTATATCAACAATCGGAATATCTACTCTAAACTTTTTATTCATCAATTTGATACACTTAGTAGCGTAGAAACCCTCAGTTACCATATTCATTTCCAATTGAGCTGTTTTTACCGAATATCCCTGCCCAATCATATTGCCTAAAGTGCGGTTGCGGCTAAATTGAGAGTAACCTGTTACAAGCATATCGCCTAAATAAGCAGGTTCAAGAATGCTTCTCTCTCGTGGCACTAATCCATTAATAAATCGCTCCATCTCGCGAGCGCAATTTGTCATTAGTACAGACTGAAAGTTATCGCCAAACCCCATTCCGTGGCACACACCTGCCATAAATGCATATATATTTTTAAGCACTGCCGCCAACTCTATACCAATAACATCGGTTGATACAGTGGTTTTTAGAATGCTAGATGATGTTGCCTTGGCAAGCATTTCTGCTTTTTCGATATCTTTGCAAGCCGATGTCAGAAATGACAAGCGATCTAGCGCTACCTCTTCTGCATGGCATGGACCTGAAATAATGCCAATATTTTCCATTGGAATCTTATAGTTGAAAGAAAGGTATTCAGATACAACCATATTATCAAAAGGAACAATACCTTTTACTGCCGAAACTACAAACTTGTTTCTAAAATGGCTTGGTTTCAACTTTTTAAGATGGTGCTTCAAATAAGGTGAGGGAACAGCAATAATGACTGTATCCGACTCCTTTACAGTTCGTTCAATATTCGACGAGAAGCTTACTTTAGTTAAATCAAACTTTACGTTTGGTAGATAAGAGGGGTTGTGTCCTACTTCATAGAACTTGTCTATAACCTCGGTTTTTCTAATAAACCAATTTAAATGGTTGTTCTCCATTAGCACTAATTTTGCTAGCGCTGTAGCCCAAGTACCGCTACCAATAACAGCAATATTTCCCGGTAAATTCATATTGTATTCTTCATTTAGTGACAATGAGTTTGTGTTTAAATAACTTTGCTATGCATTCTCCGTCCATGATTTAACCTCTTCCGATGAAGGATTGTTCAGTTCTAGCTTGAATTTCTTATTCAATCCACATATCTCTTGATGAAGTTTGTTGAAATTTACATCTCTTAAAGATTCAACCGTGTTGTAGCCAGCTTTTTGTAGAACAGCTACCCACTCTTCGGGTATTCCAATTGCTGTATACTTAGAAATATCATCTTTTCTCGACTTTTTTTCAGGGCGCATTTGTGGAAAAAGCAACACTTCTTGTATTGACTCTTGTCCAGTAAGAAGCATAGCTAGGCGGTCCATTCCAATACCCATTCCCGAAGTAGGAGGCATACCATACTCCAATGCACGCAAGAAGTCATGATCTATAAACATAGCTTCGTCATCACCTTTTTCCGACAACTTCACTTGGTCTTCAAAGCGCTCACGTTGGTCAATTGGATCATTTAGTTCCGAGTAGGCATTAGCAACCTCTTTACCATTTATCATCAGCTCAAAGCGCTCGGTAAGATTTGGGTTAGTACGGTGTTTTTTTGTTAGTGGCGACATCTCAATAGGATAGTCGGTAATAAATGTAGGCTGAATATAAGAACCTTCACATTTTTCACCAAATATCTCATCAATCAATTTGCCTACACCCATTGTTTCGTCTTGCTCAACATTTAGTTTCTTGCAAACTTCTCTCAGTTCTTCTTCGTTCATGTTTGCCACATTGATACCTGTGTGCTCTTCAATAGCATCAATCATTGTAATGCGTTTGTAAGGGGCTTTAAAATCT
>CAZBVD010000050.1:0-10121 GCA_964495235.1 uncultured Dysgonomonadaceae bacterium
TTATAGACGCATCAATAGGTCGATATGCTGCAATGAAAATGAAAAATGAATGTGAAAAATTAAATATCAACTTCCATGATATTTCCAATTCAGGGGCATTCTTGCTAAATTTTTAGTAATTTTGCATCTTCTCAAATAAATAATTCAACCAAAATAGCGAATAATAAACTTAATGAATACACCATTGTCACTTACTCCTTTAATTGGAGAAAACCAATTGCTGCAAACCAAAAAACAAATTGATAAAGCTCAGAAAATAGTTATAGTTACTCATCTTTCACCAGATGGCGATGCCATGGGTTCGTCACTCGGATTGTATCATTATTTGCTAAGCATGGGCAAAGAAGTGAGGGTTGTTGTGCCCAATGCATTTCCTTATTTTCTTAGATGGATGGATGGGGTGAAAGATGTAGTAATAAATACATATATACCCACTGTGGCAGAGGCTCTAATTAGAAATGCAGATTTGATTTTCTGTTTAGATTTCAATACCCTGAAACGAATTGGTGTTTTAGGAGAGCATGTTGAGCAATCGGCCGCAAAAAGAATACTCATAGATCATCACCCCGACCCTGATGAGGATTTTGATGTTGTAATTTCATATCCAAAGATATCATCTACTAGTGAAATTGTTTTCAGATTAATGACTCAACTGGGTGGCTTCGATAAAATTTCTACAACCATTGCAGAATGTATCTATACTGGTATGATGACAGATACAGGTGGGTTTACTTTTAACTCAAACGATCCAGAGATATTCCAAATTATAAGCATATTGCTAAAGAAAGGAATAGATCGCGACCTTATATATAGGAATGTGTTTAATAATTATACCGACCAACGATTTAGATTGCTAGGTTTCACCCTTTCTCAGCGTATGAAGATATATCCTGAGCATAAAGCTTCACTTATATACTTAACATTAGATGATCAAAAACAATTTAATCTCACAAAAGGCGACACTGAGGGTTTCGTAAACTACCCACTTAGCATTAAGGATATTTTGTTTTCAGTTTTCATTAGAGAAGACGATGAGCTCACAAAAATATCCCTTCGTTCACAAGGCGATTTTCCTTGCAACGAGTTTGCTGCAGACTATTTTAATGGTGGAGGACATCTTAACGCATCGGGTGGAGAGTTCTATGGTAAGATTGAAGATGCTATTTCATTGTTTGAAGAAGGGCTGGAGAAATATGCAGAACAATTACAGAAATCAACAATTTAGCCTGACAATTACTATTTTAAGGATAGATAATAGATAAAGGCATCTAAAACAGTGCTAAATTAAAGTGGAATGATTATTTTTGCAATTGATTTAGTGGATAATATAGAAATAAACTATAAATATAGAAATGAAGAAAATTATTATAGCCTCTCTTATAACTATTTTTGCAGTTGGAATTCTTTCCTCTTGCAACAAAACCAGAACTTACGCTCAACGTTTAAGTGATGAGAAAAAGCTGATTGAACGCTTTATTGATAGAAAGGGTCTTAAGATATTGAAAGAATATCCTAAAGACAGTGTTTTTCAATCAAATGAGTTTTATTTTGATGCTTCATCTGGTATATATTATAATGTCATAGACCCAGGTAACAGTAGAAGAATAAAAACGGGCGAAGAAATTTATATTCGCTTCGAAGGTTTGAGGTATCTTTCTGATCATGACTCAGTACCTTCTATGTCAAATAAAGGTGGCTTTCAACCTGAAGTTTTAGTTTATGGCAACTCATCAACATATATAACAACTGCTTGGGTAGCTCCATTGAAAAATATAGGAGATCGTGCAAAAGTGAAAATGATTGTACCATTCAATATGGGGCTTCCAGCCGATAATCAAGCATACAGAACTGCCTATTACGAAGAGGTGGATTATAGATTCCAAAACTAACATGTAAATCAATAATAACTTTAAAACCATAATGCAATGTCACTAATTAAATCAATATCAGGTATTCGTGGAACAATAGGTGGTAGAGTAGGAGAAGCTCTTACGCCTCTTGATACAGTTAAGTTTGTAGCTGCTTATGCTACATTTATCAAAAGAACAACTAATGCCGACTCTCCAAAAATTGTTTTAGGTAGAGATGCTCGTATTTCGGGCGACATGGTGCACAGACTTGTTTCTGCCACATTGATGGGTATGGGTTTTGATGTTGTTGATTTAGGTTTGGCAACTACTCCTACAACAGAAGTGGCTGTGCCAAAAGAGAAAGCCAATGGTGGTATTATACTTACTGCTAGTCACAACCCTAAACAGTGGAACGCTCTTAAATTATTGGATTCAAATGGAGAGTTTTTGAATGCTGAGGCCGGCGCTGAGATATTGAAAATTGCTGAAGCTGAAGATTTTCTATTTTCTGAAGTTGATGGTCTTGGCTCTGTAACAGAAAAAGATTATTTAGATGCACACATACAAGATGTATTAGATTTAGACCTTGTAGATGTTGAGGCAATAAAAAAAGCCAATTTCAAGGTCGCTATCGACTGCGTAAATTCAGTAGGCGGTATTGCAGTTCCTCCGCTTCTTAAAGCATTAGGAGTAAAAGAGGTGTTGGAAATTCATTGCGAACCTCATGGAAATTTTGCACACAATCCAGAGCCGTTACCCGAAAACTTAACTGATCTTACCAATGCTATTAAAGAGCAGAAAGCCGATGTGGGTTTTGCAGTTGACCCCGATGTAGACAGACTAGCTATTATTTGTGAAAACGGAGAGCCTTTTGGCGAAGAGTACACCTTAGTGGCATTAGCAGATTATGTTTTAACTCACACTTTGGGAAATACTGTTTCTAATCTTAGTTCTACTCGTGCACTGCGCGATGTTACCGAGAAGCATGGTGCAGCATATACTGCCGCCGCAGTAGGCGAAGTAAATGTGGTGGCAAAGATGAAAGAAACTGGTGCTGTAATTGGTGGTGAAGGCAACGGAGGTGTTATTTATCCAGCTTCGCACTACGGACGCGATGCTTTGGTTGGGATAGCACTTTTCTTGACTCAAATGGCAAAATCAGAGATGAAAGTAAGCGAGTTGCGTGCTACTTATCCTTCTTACTTCATGTCGAAACAGAAAATAGACTTGACTCCCCAGATAAATATCGATGAGCTTCTTTTAGCAATAAAGGAGAAATATAAAGAAGAAGATATAATAGATATCGACGGTGTGAAAATAGAATTTAAAGACAGATGGGTGCATTTGCGCAAATCAAACACAGAGCCTATTATACGTATCTATACAGAAGCTCCATCAACAGATGAAGCTACAGCATTGGGCAAACAAATAATAAGCGAAATAAAGGAGATTATAGGGTAAATAGATTAACTATTCTGTTCTCCCTTAAAATTATACCGTAAAGCTTAAACCAATTTTAATTGGAGGGTTTTACGGTTCATTTTTTTTACTAATAAAATGAAAGAGAAATTAATAGCACTCGAAGATATTAGAAAGCTTCATCCTATTTTTAGAAAAAAATATGGCGATGCGCTAGCAAAATTAAGTCTCAAAATATCGGGGTTAAATAATGTAAATAGTGTATACGATCATTCAAAACATCTAACAGGACCAGACTTCTGCGGCCATTTGCTTGATGGTTTGGAAATGAAGAGAACACTGATAAATGGCCATATTCTAGATAAGTACAAAGATCAACCATTTATCACAGTTTCTAATCATGCTTATGGGCATGTAGATGGTATTGCCTACATTGAATTGCTAGGGTCATACAACCCGAACTTTAAAATAATGGTGAACTTTCTTTTAGGAATGATTGATACCATGTCTGATCACTTTATCACTGTAAATCCTTATAACCCCGATGTCTTCAACAAAGTGTCTAGCCTTAGTGGAGTAAAAGAGTGCATTGCTCATTTAAGAGATGGAAATCCTTTGGGGTTGTTCCCAGCAGGTGCTATTTCCAACCTCATTAGAAGTAATGGTAAATGGGTTATAGAAGATAGAGATTGGCAGTCATCGGTATTGAAGTTGATTAAGTTTGCTAAAGTTCCTGTTATTCCAATTCATATTTCGGGAGGAAACTCTCGTCTTTTTTACTTGTTGGGTTTGTTAGATTGGAGAATACGCAATTTAAGACTAGGTCATGAGCTTTACAATAAGAAAGGTAAAGAGATAGTGTTTACGGTTGGTGAGCCCATTTCACTTGAAGAACAAAATAACTATTCGGATCTGGAATTATTTGGAAGTTTTCTAAAAACTAAAACATACGAATTGAGTAAATCCAAATAAATTCTTTAACTTTGAATAAACTTATTTCGCTTTAAAGCGATTGTAATAACTATAATATTCTATGTCTAAACAGAATATACAACAAGTAAAACAACGATTCGGAATTATTGGTGTATCCCATGAGTTGGAGCGTGCAATAGATACAGCACTTCAAGTTGCACCAACCGATTTGTCTGTGCTTATTACTGGTGAGAGTGGTGTGGGAAAAGAAAACTTCCCTCAAATTATTCACCAATACAGTAGAAGAAAGCATGGGCCTTATTTTGCTATCAATTGTGGTTCAATTCCTGAAGGAACTATCGACTCAGAGCTTTTTGGGCACGAAAAAGGTTCTTTTACAGGTGCTACTGCCACACGAAAAGGCTATTTTGAATCGGCCGATGGTGGAACTCTTTTTTTAGATGAAGTGGGCGAGCTCCCCTTATCAACACAAGCCCGATTACTGCGTGTTCTTGAAACCGGAGAGTTTATTAAGGTAGGTTCTTCTAAAGTAGAGAAAAGTAATGTGCGCGTTGTTGCCGCTACTAACATGAATATGGTTCATGCAGTAGAGAAAGGTAAGTTTCGCGAAGATTTATATTATCGCTTAAACTCTGTGCCCATTCGTGTTCCTTCGCTTCGCAATAGAAGAGAAGATGTGCCACTACTTTTCCGTAAGTTTGCAGGAGATTGTGCCGAGAGGTATATGATGCCTTCAATTTCGCTTACCGATGATGCAAAAGAGCTGATAAAAGCCTACAGATGGCCTGGCAATGTTCGTCAATTGAAAAACATAACCGAGCAAATATCAGTTATAGAGAAAGAGAGGGTGATAACTAGTGAAATAATGCAGCGATACTTGCCTAAGGTAGAAGTTGGGATGGTGCCGTTGAGCTCCTCTCAAAGTCACGCGGGTGAAGGCAAAACTTTTGCTAACGAACGAGAAATCCTCTATCAAGTGCTATTTGATATGAAGAAAGATTTAAATGATCTGAAACAGGTAGTTAGAGATATTATTGACAAAGAAACAGGTCTTAAAGCTACTGATGCAACAGATGCTCTATTGCAAGAAGTTAAAACAGCAGAAGATCTGCGTCATCTTCCTGTGAAGTACAGCAAAGAGTTCTTGAAATCTACTTTTGCTTCGTCGCAGGAGATTGATGCCAATGATGATGTGCAAGTAGCAACCGAATACGATGCTACAGATGATGTGCAAGATGCTACCGAATATGTAGAAGAGGTTTTATCCCTTCAAGAGATAGAACGTGACGCAATAATAAAAGCCCTTGAGCGACGTGGTGGTGTGCGCAGGTTTGCTGCAAGAGATTTAAAAATCTCAGAACGTACATTGTATAGAAAAATTAAAGAATATAATCTAGAAGATCTAGACGATTTATAAAACTATTTATGAAGAAAGCGCTGTTTTTCGTTACTTTTGTGTTGCTCCTTAGTTCTTGTACAATGTCTTATAAGTTTAATGGAGCTTCAATAGATTACAACCTAACTAAAACTATATTGATATCTGAATTTCCTAATCAGGCACCTCTTGTATACCCGCCATTAGAGCAGCGTTTTAATGAGGAGCTGAAAGATCTATTTACAAGAAGCACTCGCTTGCAATTTGTGCGACAAAATGCCGACTTGGAAATGGAGGGAGAAATTGTGGGATACGAACTCACCCCTCTTGCCGTGCAGGAAGACTCTTTTGCATCGGAAACAAGGCTAACGCTTACAGTGCGTATGCGCTATAGAAACAATAAGGTTATGGGCCAAGATAAAGAAGAGACCATAAAGGCTTATCGTAATTTTCCTGCCGACAGAATGCTTACCGATGTGCAAGACCAATTGATTGCTGAATTGGTTAAAGAGGTTGTTGATCAAATTTTCAATAGTACTATGTCTAATTGGTAGTTGGGATTGTAGAGTAAAGAGAGGAAGTTTTAAAAAAAGATAGTAAGTTTAGTTTTGGAAAAAGAATTGTTTTACGCATATTTGAAAGATGAGCATCAACTCAATGATGAGTCGCTGCATCAATTGAAGCAAATAACTGAGAAGTATCCTTATTTTCAGACGGCTAAGTTAATGTTATTGAAAAACATGAAAAATGTAAACCATCCAGAGTTTACTTCTAAACTTAAAAAAGTAGCTATAACATGTTGTGATAGGGGAAAGCTTTTTTACTATTTAAATGACAATAAGTATGCACGCTTTTTCCCAAAGGTAAATGTTGGTGAGACGTCTGCAAATAATAGAACTGAAATACTATTAAACTCTTTTTTAGAATCGCTCAATAAAGATGATCAGACTGATCAGGTTTCAATATCAGAGGTAAATAATGAATGGGATAGCAATTCAATTGTTTCTACCGATTATTTGGCTTATTTAGAGCAAACTGAAAAGGATGAAAACACCCTTGATGGAGCTGAAGACTTTAAACCAATGAAACATCAGCAATTAGTTGACAGTTTTTTAGAAAAGTCTTCAAACAATGAAGATTTATTTTCAAGCAAAAATAGAGAGGAAGAAGATAGTCGAGAGTCTACTCAAGAGGTTGATAATCTATTAGATGATGACTCTTTTTTGACCGAAACCTTAGCCCAAGTATATATAAAGCAAAAGAAATACGAACAAGCTCTTACAATTATTAAAAGATTAAGTTTGAATTTCCCGAAAAAAAGTATTTACTTTGCAGACCAAATCCGTTTTTTAGAGTATTTGATTTATAACGAAAAAAACAAAAAATAAAAATATGTATATCTTTATCACAATTTTAATTCTTATTGCAGCTGTTTGTATGATTCTTATAGTTTTGGTGCAAAACTCTAAGGGTGGTGGTTTAGCTGCTGGATTTTCTTCATCAAACCAAGTAATGGGAGTTAGAAAGACAACAGACTTTCTTGAAAAAGCTACTTGGGGATTGGCTATAACAATTATTGTTCTTAGCATTATGACAGCTAAATTTACTGTTAAGCGTGGAACAATGCCAGAATCGCAAATTGAAGTTGGAGCGCCAGCACCTTTTGATCCTTCAGCAGCTCCTGATGTTGGTCCAAATATGCCTATACCTAATCAGCCTGCTCAGCAGCCTGAAGAGCAGCCAGTAGAGTAAAATTCTGATTTGATATTTTAAAAAAATATAGATTGAAGGAATCGAAGTTAATTCGGTTCCTTTATTTTGTTATACCCCATTGATAAAAAACAGCTTTGCAATCTTTCTTTGGTAGGTGATTTGCTGTTACACATGAAAACCTATATTTTTTTGTAACTAAATTTTCGCTATTTTTGTTTGCTATAAATACATAGCATTATGAACAAATTCTTTCTTTCCTTATTCCTCATTCTATCTACGCTATCTTTTTCGCAGCAACCATTTAGGTATGATACTATTCGAGTGTCGAAAGATGATACACGAAATATACATCAGGGGTTGCAACAACAGCAGAGACAACAACAGCCTAACCAACAAAGATCAACATACTCTCAGTCTGAAGCTAAAACAGGTTTCGATACAAGAAATCTCAGGTATGGATTAAATCTTAGTTTAAATCTTAATAATGATTATTCATTATTTCGTTTTGCACCACAGGTTGGCTATCAATTCAATAAATTTGTGATGGCTGGGGCTGGTGTAAGCTATTATTATTCAAAACGTAAATATTACTATACCGACGAGACACGACACAACAACTCTTTGGGCGGTAATCTATTTGCATACCTATATCCAACCAGTTTCTTAGCACTTTCTGTGCGTCCAGAAGTAAATTATATTTGGAATAGTTACAGAGAGGGAAAAGAGGTAACGTATAAGAAAGATGTTCTAGTGCCTTCTGTTGTGATAGGTGCAGGTCTTCGCCTTGGTGGTCGTTCGCATGCTATGTTGTATTACGATTTAGTTCAAGACATAGACTCGCCATACACCTCAGGAGTCTTTTACGGCTTGTCTGTTTACTTCTAAATCTCTTTTGTTAGAGTTAGAGGCCAATTGCACTGTGTGCTCTTAGTTTTTACAACAGGACCTTATTTAGCTGTACGTTTTTATTTATTCTAAACTTACATTCAGAGTATATGCTTCTTGTGTTTTAGAAAATATTTCTTCCTATCCAAAATATAATAATGGATATGAGTATTATTATTGCAGCACTCTTTCCATATAGAATGTTGCGTACACGGAGAATTTTCTTATTCCCTCCAAAATATTCAAGATACATACCTAGCAAAACATAAGGTAGATAGAGAACTATTAAAGGATTGTGTCGAAATGCGGCTTCAATATTCAAGTGAAGTAGTTGGTGCACTGCTCGTTGAGAGCCACACCCAGGACACTCCAATCCTGTTGCCACAAGAAAAGGGCATCTAGGGAAGATTGGATATACGTTTGGGTCTATAAAGAAGAGTATAAACAATGCGGTTGCAACAAGAAATGCTGCAACCGTAATGATTATATGTTTCTTGTATTTCACCAACAGTTTATCCAAAATAAAGAGGTTGGCCTCCAGGAGTAGGTAAACTAATTGTTGAAGATGAACCAACTGCAAGTATTATCAGAATAAAAATAAGATAAATAACTCCTATTCCTAATGAGATTAGCGTCCATCTTTTTGCTCTGGCTGATGCATGCTTAGATTTTTCATAAAGCGTTTGGTCGTAGAGCGAGTTTACACGTGCTGCATTTACAATGCCTATAATGCCTACTGGCAGACAACAAAACAAAGTAGCCAAAATAGACTCTATAAGCCAAGTTTTTGGTCTGGGGGGTATGTTATATTCATACTCATAGGGTGGTGGCATTGGAGGGGTTTGTTGATAATCCATATTCTTAATTATATTAATAAAAGAAATTATTCTAAAGTTATACAAAGTTCCTTCCCAGCGCTTCTAATGAACCGAAAAACATAACAAAAGCAATTATTGCAGCAATAGCTACTAGTATTGCACCAATAGCAATCCAGAAAGTTATTTTTGTCCATCGGGCAGCATTGTCCGATGCTTCTTGTGCTCTATCATAAAGACCGCTATTGTAGAGCGATTCAACCTTAGATGCATTTACAATGGCAGCAATGCCAATTAAACTCAGCACATTTCCACACAATATAAACGGCAATATTGTAACCAAGATAGACTCTACCATCCATGTTTTTGGCAACATAGGTGAAATCTCTGTTTGTTCTTGTTGGTATGTGGGAGGTGTAGTATTGTATTGATTATGGGTAGAAGTAGCCGATACTTCAAAAAGAGGTTTCAGCTCCACCACTTCGTAAGCACGCTTCCATTCTGGCATGCCTTGTGTCCACACAAGACTCTCTTTTTTTATATGTTCTATTCTTAGTTCGTCTAGCGTTAAAGGGCCTTTTTGTTTCCCTTCAGAATCGATATAAAAATATCTGGTCATCATACTGTTGGTGTGTTTAGTGTTGTTACTTATTTCCTCTGTACTTCTTAGTATCAATTGTTATTGTTTCCACCACATTTTGCATTGTATCTCTGTAGATATATTCCATAACTACACTGTTCATTACAAAAAACTGCAGCAATCTGTCTGTTGTATACATTTTATCCATCTCTTCCATCATCTCTTCTTTCTGAAAAGCAATTAGCTCGTGTGGCTTGTCTATGTTAGTAATAGTGTAATAATATTTATATACATTATCAGCAGATACGCCCACACTGTCAAATCTTGTGTGCTCATCTAGTGCAACAGGGGTAGATTGATTGAGCTCTGCAGCTCTTCTTACTAGCTCTTTGTGCAATCTCTTATCATTATTACTCGTACACCCTATAAACAAGAGCATAGCTGCAATTGTTGAAACGTACTGTAATAGTTTATGTTTTTTCATCTGTTTATCTCTTTTTGTTTTACAAAGTTATATAAGTTTGAGTTTAAATGAAGAGAATGTACTTTTT
>CAZBVD010000051.1:0-9683 GCA_964495235.1 uncultured Dysgonomonadaceae bacterium
CTTTTTTCTTGATAGGTCTTGCACCTTTTTCACATCCCATAAATGTTTAGTTTTTAAAGTTATATGTATTCTAGTTGTTTGTTTCTTTTTTATGTTGAAATAGCTACAGTATCGATATTAATAGCTAGCATTTATCGAATGTACCCCTTATTTGAAGAACAATGTCCTCCATTTTAAAGCCTTCGATGTTTTTGTTTCTAAAATGATTTTTGAGTAGTTCGTCTAACTCTTCATCATAATAATCTTCTATTAAATCGCACTCAGAACAGTATAGATGGTGGTGGTTATTCACTACTCCATCGTATCTCATTACCTCTTTATCGGTCTTTACTTTATTAACTAAGTGGTTCTCTTCTAGTGTGTCTAGCACTTTATATACTGTACCCTTTGCAATGTTTGGATTGTCTTGTCTGATATATGTAACTATATCTTCAACAGTAGGGTGATTGTCTAGTTTATATATAGCTTCAAGGATTGCTATACGCTGTGGTGTAATTTTCAATCCTTTCTCTAAAAATAAATCTCTGATTTTTATATTTAAATTTTTCATTGAACGTTTCCTAAAGGAGAATGATTCTTATTGGAGAACAAATATAATAAAGTTTTTTGTAAATGGTTGCCTTTTAAAGTAAATTTAGAAAGTGATAGCTTTATTTAGGAAATATATGGGGCTTGAAGCGGGGACTGACAGTTGCTTTTGGGAGATTGATTATTGTTGAAGAAGCTTTATGATAGTCTTCTCCATTTTTTCTGGTTTAGTGTTTGGAGCAAATCTTTTTACGGGAACTCCATTGCTATCTATTACAAACTTTGTGAAGTTCCATTTGATTCTGCTGCCAAATATACCTCCAGATTGTTTCAATTTTAAGAACTTGAATAATGGATGCGCCTCTTTACCGTTTACATCTATCTTTTCAAATAGAGGAAAGGTGACTCCGTAGTTTATTTGACAAAACTCTTCTATCTCTTCTGAAGTGCCTTTTTCTTGATTGGCAAACTGATTGCAAGGAAAACCTAAGATAACTAATCCTTTGTTTTTGTATTTCTGATAGAGTGCTTCTAATCCTTCGTATTGGGGAGTAAATCCGCATTTGCTGGCAGTGTTTACAACTACAATTGTTTTGCCTTGATACTCTTTCATGCTTATAGTTTCGCCATTTATTTTAGTGGCTTCAAAATCGTAGAATGTTGTCATATTTGATTTTTGTTAATGTTTTCTTAAGATATAGCGCTAAAAGAACAACACTGGTTCTCTTCTCTCCTCAAATTGTTCTTCAAGCTCACGTTTATGTCTCAAGTAATCTGTATCGTCGAAGTATTTAGATTGGGTGGGGCAGCGTTTGATGCATGCTCCGCATTTAATACATATTCCTACTATTGCTTTAACATCATTGTAGGGGATAGAACCCATAGGACACACCTCCGAACATATTTTGCAGTCTATACAAGTGTCGTCAGTTTTTGGTATAACTTTTCTTATATCTACCGACTCATCATCTTCGTTCTTTGGTTTATAGTAGGGTCTGTAGGGTCTGTTGCCATTTACTTTTGCTGAGCTATGATTGTTGCTTTCTACTTTTGCATATACTTTGTCGGCAAACTCTTTGGCAATGGTTAGGTCTTTATTATCGGGACGTCCTTTTGCCAATATGTAAGAGAAACTATGCTCGCCAATAAAAGCTCCGCCAGCTATCACATTAAATCCATTTTCGTGCAGTATATCGTTTAGCTCTATCAATGCATCGTCGTAATGTCTGTTTCCGTATAGTACTATGGGTATTGCTAGTGTGTTGTGGCCTTTTATAGTGTTTAAGTATTTCAATAACACATTTGGAACCCTTCCTGCATAAACAGGCACACCTATCAACAGAATATCGTTAGGGTGGAAGTTTTGACTATTTTCTCTCTCTTTGGGAAGTGTAAAGTCAATTATTTTACCAATCTCTATATCATCTTTTGTACCTAATAACCTCCCAATCTCTTCCACTACTGTTTTAGTTGTTGCTGTAGGGCTAAAGTACATTAGATTAACTCTTTTCATATCTATTGCTCTGCTTTATCTCTCATTATTAATATGTGCTATTCTTCTGTATAGCTCAAGGTGAGTCATTGTTGAAGCATATGGATTATCTTCTTCGTAGAAGTTTTTATTGGCAGAGTTTTTTACAATAATGGTGTTTGTAGTTGGGTTGATATAGATATGCTGATTGAATACACCCATAGCAAGAAATTCGCCTTCATTGCCATCTGCAATCCACCATTGATAGCCGTAACCCATACCAGGGTCGGATGAGTTTTCGCTTTCAGGAAGAAGATGCTCTTCTGTTGCAGAAACAGATGCTTCGCACCAAGCGGCAGGTACAATCTGTTTCCCATTCCAGTTTCCTTTGTTTAGATACAGTCGGCCTATTTTAGCATAATCTCTTAAAGTAGCGTTGAGTCCACCAAGCGCCATTTCCATGCCGTGAGCATCTACCAACCAATAGGCATCGAATTCTGTGCCAAGAGGTTTCCACAACTTCTCTTCAAGATAATCGGTAAGGGTTCTGCCTGTTGCCTTCACTATAATCATTCCCAATACATGCGTGTCCATGCTCACATATTTGTTGTAAGTGCCTGGTGTTGTTGCGTTAACCATTTTGCTTGTAAACTCATCTTGCGATTCTCCAAATACAAAACCCTGCCAGTATTGTTGTATATCTGATTGTGGATCGCTATAGGTTTCATCAAACGCAATTCCGGACGACATTTGTAGAACATCCTTTATTTTCACGCCTTCGTATCCAGAGCCTTTAAGTTTTGGCAAATATTCATCTACTGTTTGATTGATGCTTTTGATATGCCCTTCCTCAATGGCTATGCCAAAAAGGGCTGAAATGTAAGACTTTGCCATCGACCATGAGATGTGTTGTATATCCTCTTGCTGACCTTTCCAATAGTTTTCATATATAATAGTATCGTTTTGGATAACAAGAAAGCCCTGTGTGTCGGATGAATCTATAAAATGTTGAATGTTATAACTATTATCATTATGCATAAATTCTTCTGGAAGCTCTATATTCTCTTTGCGTGGGAATATAAATGGTTGGTCTGCTTTGTGCACTGTTTTAGTGGGGAGATATTCATCCATATGAATAAAAGAGTATTCTATTTCGTCTAAAGGCATTGGGTCTCTTGGCTCAAAAGTGTTTTCTTGTTTTGAAGAGCAGCTAATTCCTATAATTAGAATAATTAATAAGGAAATAATAAAATAAAGATTGAGATTTTTGAAATTCATTTTCTTGTCTGTTTTATTTAATTGTATTTGTTTTGAGGTGCCGAAGGATACCTTGTTGGCATCAAATCTACTTTATTTACGAACCATCTATATTCGGATCCTTCTTGCAATATAGCATATACTAACACTATTGCATCTAATATGTTTTTAAATTATGAGTAAACAGTTAATTTAATCATTAAGTAAGTTGCGTATATCCTTATTATGACCGTATAAAACCATAATATCTCCTTCGTTTAAAATAGTCTTTGCTTTAGCAATTCCTTCAATTTTAAGTTTTGGCACATTTCTAAAAACGTCGAGTTGATTTTTTTCTTTTACAGTTTTCATTATTGTGAGGACAATAACATTGTAATCTTTGTTGAATCCAACTTCCTCTATAGTTTTCCCTGCAAACTTCCCATGAATTACTACCTCAACTACGCTAAATTGGTCTGTTAATTCAAATGAGTCTACTAAACCAAACGTTGATATTTTTTTAGCCCATCTTTCAGCCGTTTCTAATTCAGGGCGCACAATTTCTGTAATTTTCATCGACTCTAATATAGTTTCATGAATGGTTGAAATAGAACGGCTTATTAATCTGGGAACATTCATTTTCTTAATCAAGGCGGTAGTCAGCAAATTTGCACCTACATCTTCTCCTATTGCTATAATTACTACATCTGTGTTTTTTAACGGTAAACTACTCACAGCAGCCTGATGGCTACAATCTAAACATATAGCGTGAGTTATTTTTTCTTTAATTTCCTCAATCTTCTCAATGTTTTTATCAACACCTATTACCTCATGTCCCAATTGAGTAAGCTTTTCAGCTAAGGTAGATCCAAAATTTCCTAGTCCAATAATTGTGAATTTCATTGTTCGTTTATTTTAGTTGATTAGAATACTTTCTGATGGATAACGATAAATTTCTGAGCGCCTTTTTTTGATTATGGCTATTAATATGGTGAGCGTGCTAACGCGTCCTAGAAACATAGTGAAAATCAAAATTAATTTGCTAGCAAAGCTCAGATCCGCAGTAATTCCCCTACTAAGTCCCACAGTGCTATATGCCGATACACATTCAAAGGAAATATTCAATAAGCTCTTATCTGGCTCGAAAATTGAAATACTTAGAATAGCTATAGAAATCACGATTATAGATAGAACAATTAAGGCAAAAGCTTTATTGACAGTTGTTGAGGATATTTCTCTATTATATACTTCAAAGCGTGACTTACCTCTAGCAACATTTACAATATTGAGCAACGCTATTGCCAAAGAACTGGTTTTAATACCCCCACCTGTTGAACTAGGAGAGGCTCCTACCCACATCAAAAAAACAACAACTAGTACTGTTGGTATGCTTAATACTGCGGTGTCAACTGTGTTAAAGCCAGCGGTCCTTGTTGTAACTGCACCAAAAAAAGCAGCAACTATTTTACCTATAAAAGAATGCTCTGATAATGTGTTATTGTACTCAAATAGATAAAAAAGAAGTGTGCCACCAACAATTAGAACTAAGGTTGTAATTAATACAATTCGGGTGTTTATATTTATAAGTCTTGGAATATATTGCTGTTGTTCTTTGTTGTAAAAGCCATGTAAATAAAAAACAACCTTTGCTTTTATAAATTTCAACAGATTAAAAACTATCGGGAAACCTAATCCTCCTAAAATAATCAAGGAGGCTATTATTAAATGCATAGGATAATTGAACTGATAGGGGCCTTGATAAAGGCTGTTCTGCAGTGTTGAAAAACCAGCATTGCAGAAACCCGATATAGAATGAAAAATAGAGAAAAAAACACGTTGATTCAAAAATGGAGTAACAGTGCTGTCAATACTTCGGAATATGAATAAAGCTCCAAGTCCCTCAATTAAAAAAGTTATCAGGATTATTCTTCTCATTACAGTAAAAACTTCGGCAATCTTTTCGGTGTTTGTTACTTGACTAAGAACTAACTGGTTTTCATAGGATGAAACTCCTTTGAAAAAGTAACTAAAATAACTAGTGAAAGTCATAATTCCAATACCACCTGCCTGTATTAGCATTAAGATGATGATTTGCCCGAATTGAGTGAAGAAACTTCCAGTATCAACAACTATTAAACCTGTAACACAAACCGCACTTGTTGAAGTAAACATTGCATCAATTAATGTAATCCCAGTGTGTGTTGCATTAGGAAGCAATAACAATAAAACACCTATAACAATTATAGCTAAAAAACTTATTATAAATAATTGAGCGGGATTTAAAATAGCTTTTCCAAAATTCAATTTTACAGCAAGTAGCTCACGTGTAAACACAAGAATAGTGGCTATATACAACCAGTATAAGTGATTGAGTAATGTAGTTGCTTGCAAAAAATATAGGTTGAGATATTGGTAAATCAGAATTAATAAAAAACAGAAGAGAATAATATCGAATGGTAGGATTATTAATCTTGGACGTGTTTTTCTTTGTGTATATCTACCTGATATTGAGACTGCACCTATTAATATAGTGGTAAAATAAATGTTTCGGAACAGACCGTCGTTATCAGGTTGATAAATATAACCAATATCATATATTAAGAGAAACATTGTCAACATGCTAACAACAATAGGAATCCTCCTAACTAGCTTGAATAATCTATTATTTCTCAGGTTGCTGTTATTCACTTCATTTGGGGTTGAAAATAAATTCAGGCTTGTTGTTATTGTATTGTTTTGGTTGTGCTATGTATAAACAACATTCGCTAACATAAAGTTTATATTATTCGTATATCATTCCCTCTCCCCACCTAACGTATGAAGTTATTTTGCGTGGTTTTACAGAAGCAGAAAGTGATTTGTTATTTCACCAAATAAAGAAATCTAAGTATCACGCTATATAATAACGTAGTAACTACAAATAAAACAACCTTCTTTACTCAATTAATGATAAAGAAGGTTGTGATATGTTTGTTAGAAAAAAGCAATTATTTTTTAGCAGCCTTCTTCAGTCTCTTCTCAGTTTTTTTCTCTTTTGGAGTTTTAGCAGGTTCTTTCTTTTCGCTTTTCTTTGCGTCTTGACTTTTAGCCATAATTTTAATTATTAAATCTTATTGGTTATTTTATTTGACTTAATGGTAATTATTTCTAAAGTGAAATAATTGCTCCACAAATTTATTGAGAATTTTCATGTAATTTGTCAATTAAGCAATGTTTTTTATTGGAACAAGAAAATGTATATCATCTTCCATTATTTGTCAATAAAACAAATATCTCAAGAGAAAAGTTGAGCGTTTTCTAAATTTTTTTATATACTTGATCAAATGGAACACGGTATCTTTCACCATGAATTGCTTTGTTGCCATTGCGTATACCACATGGGATAAGCATGTTTATTTCTGCACCAGACGGAAGTTTCAGGAGTTTTTTTACACGGCCACTGTCGAAGCCCTCTATAGCACAGGTGTCATAGCCTTCGTTTGCCATTGCTATCATAAATGTTTGAGCAGCCAATGCACAGCTTTTATGCACCACAATGCGTTGGTCGCATTCGCTGCTATTGGTAAACATTGGTCGGAAAAGACTAACGAACACAGTTACTGTTTTTCGTAATAATCCAACTAAACCAAAGAATCTGGCATAAAGCAAGGGCATTAATTTGCCATAATAAACCTCGCTTTTTTTAATGCGGCTTGCTTGTCTATCAAATGGGCTGTTTCGTTTTATATTTCCACGCTGATATTCTAGCACTTGTTTGGCTCTGCTTCTGTACAAGTCGCCACGAGTAACAAACACAACCAACTGATTGGCACTTGCTACTGCGTTTTGAGACAGAGAAGCATGCGCCATTTTTTGAATCATCTCTTTGTCTGTGATATGATAAAACTCCCACAACTGCATGTTGGAGCTGTTGGGTGCTAGCGTTGCCATTTCAAGGCAATGTTTTACTCTTTCTGTGTCAATATCGTTGTTGGTTTGATAATCGCGAACAGAACGACGAAAATTTAAAACTGCTTCTAAATCCATGTTTTCAACTAATTGATTTGGAGTATTTAAATGAGACTAATTCTCACTTTCTTAGTTTTTAGTCTGCTATTATTAGTTCTTTCTACAAGTTTTTCAGCTATGTCTGCATGCACACCAACATAAGCAGCGTCTTGTTTTATCTCTATTACTCCCACTTGATCTTTATTAACCTTGCCTTGCTTTATAAATAGACCCGCTATATCTCCTTTCGATATTTTATCGCGTCTTCCTCCAGTTATATATAAAGTTTTCCACTTTATTGGTGTCGTCTGCGAAGCTTTTTTTAAGTCATCAACATGCAAGCTATCTGCTTCAATAGTTTGAATATATTCTGGAAGTTCTTCACCTTCCCAATGTAATATATAGGCTACACCATCGCGATTCATACGAGCTGTTCGACCATTACGGTGGGTAAATTCTTTTTCGTGTGGAGGAAGATGGTAATGAAGAATAAACTCTATTTCCGGAATATCTAGTCCGCGAGCTGCCAAATCAGTTGCTAATAGTATATGACTTGTTCCATTTCTAAATTTGATGAGTGCTCGCTCTCTATCCATTTGCTCCATACCTCCATGGTAGGGTTCATGTAAAATATTGTGGTCTGTTAAATAATCGCTTACTCTGTCGAGTGCATCTCTAAAGTTGCAAAAAATAATACCAGATTTGTTACCAATAAATGCAAGAGCTTTTACCAAAGCGTCTAATTTGTCTTTTTGGGGTGATAAAAGTGTTTTTATAGTTAATTGTGCACTGCCTTTATCAACAAAGTTAATAAGAACAGGTTTCTGCATCCCCACAAATCTTGGTATACGGGTTTCGCTAGTAGCTGAGGTTAAAATTCTTTGTCTAACATTGGGGAGCGTTTCAATAATCTCTGTCATCTCTTTTTCAAAACCTATTTCCAATGATTTGTCAAACTCATCAAGCACTAAAGTATTGATATATTCCAATGAAAACCTGTCTCTTCTTATTCTATCGGCTACTCGTCCTGGTGTGCCAATAAGAATTGCGGGACGATGTCTTAAATCAATTTTATCTTGTGCTCCAGATCTTCCACCATATACTGCGTTTACTTTAAAACCCGAACCCATGTTGCGGGCTACCTGTTCTATTTGCTGCGCTAATTCGCGAGAAGGCACAAGTATAAGCATCTGAATTTCTTCGCATTCCTTATCAAGTGTTTCTATTAAAGGTAATAGAAATGCAAGAGTCTTGCCAGTTCCAGTTGGCGATAGTAAAACCACATCCGATTTAGACTGTATAGTTTTATACGCCTTTTCCTGCATGGGGTTGAGCGCTGTGATTTCAAATTTATTGAGAAATGATTCAGGAGTATTATCTTCTGATCTTTCTGGTATATTATTTATATTTTCTGACATTTACTTGGTTTTCTATTTATAATCTTGTGGTAATTTCTTTACTTCGGTTGCTTATTCAATGGAGTATCTTATTTTCAAAAGCTAATTTTCTTTATCTAGCCCTGAAATATATGAAAGGCCTATTAATTCTTCAATCCCTTTGTTGCATTAGTGATAAGGTTGAGGTGATTTATTAATTAAATGTTTTCTCACTTTTTATGCATGAGTTGCCTGCTAACCATCCAGTTGAATAGGCAATTTGCAGATTATATCCTCCCGTTTCTGCATCAAGGTCTATCATCTCACCCGCAAAATAGAGCCCTTTTACAATTTTAGACTCCATTGTCTTTTGTGATATCTCTTTTGTGCTTATACCTCCAGATGTTATTATAGCCTCTTTGAAAGAACGATAATTTGATATTTTAAAGACAAGATTCTTAAGAAGGTGGAGTATCTGTTTTCGCTCTTTTGATGAAACCTGATTGCACACTTTTTCAGTGTCAATATTAAGAAGTTCAACAAAAACTGGAATCATACTTGCTGGTAACCAGAGTTTGAAAATATTGAGCAGTTTTTTATTTCCATGTTCATCTAAATCTCTAATTAGTCTGTTATCTAGCTTTTGCTCATCAAGTGCCGGTTTTAGGTCAATTACTACTTCCACCCTGTTTTTATCTTGCAATTCTCTTACAACCTCTCTACTTAAAGTTAGAATAATGGGTCCTGATAAGCCAAAGTGGGTGAAAATCATCTCTCCAAAGTCATCTGCTCTTTTTTTGCCATTTACCCACACTGTTGCCTTCACATTTTTGAGGTTAAGACCCTGGAGTTTTTGAGCCAGATCACCCTCGGTTTCAAGGGGAACTAATGCGGGTCTTGCTTTTACAATAGAGTGTCCTGCTTTTCGTGCCAGTTCATATCCTTCGCCGTTTGAGCCAGTTGCAGGATATGATTTTCCTCCGGTTGCCATAATAACATTATTGCACAAGAACTTTTGACCATTTGCCACAACTCCTTTTATGGTGTTGTCTTCAACTATCAACTCTTCAACTCTGTAACCGCAA
>CAZBVD010000052.1:0-9589 GCA_964495235.1 uncultured Dysgonomonadaceae bacterium
TTAATACACACCATTACGGCTGATAATGGAAAAGAATTTGCTAAACACGAGGAAATTGCACAGAAATTAGAATTAAATTTCTATTTTTGTAAACCATACCACTCGTGGGAGCGTGGAGCCAATGAGAACACTAACGGTCTTATTAGGCAATACATCCCAAAAGGTGCGGATTTTAGTGAGATAACTGACCAACAGATTAAAAGGATTGAAAACAAGCTAAATAATCGACCTCGCAAAAGACTCGGATACCTCACGCCAAACGAAAAATTAAAACAAATTATTAACCAGAATTCAGTTGCATTTGCAGGTTGAATTCAGCCCTGTTTATCAAGGATATATAAATAGATTGGCTGATTAACCGAGTTTTATCGGACAAGAGTGGTTTTTTTTATTAATTTGCGAGCCGTTATCAAAATAAATTTCAGATAGAGAGACCAAAATATTGGCAGAGTTATTCATAGCATTGCATAAACCAGTTTGTTCAAATGATCCGTTTAGAAAATATAAAAGCTATATATATGAAGCATATAGATCAATTATATGCTTATGCCTTACACTTGGGTTTTGACGAAGCAGTGGCTATGGATGCCATACACGATGTGTTTTATAATATATGTACCAATAAAACTTGTTTGAAAGATATTTTAAATATTAAATTTTATCTTTTCAGAGCATTGAAAAACCGACTTGTTGATATTCACCGAACCCACAAGGAACATATCGACATAGCATCCACAAACCAAGATATATGCGAAAACATACCGTTCAACTTCAGCATAACCATTGAAGATGAACTAATCGAAAAAGAAGAGCAGAATGAAATAAAGCAAAAAGTGGAAAATGTATTGGCACGATTAACCAACAGACAGCGCGAGATCATTTATCTGCGATATATTCAAGAATATGATTACGACGAGATTTCGGAATTGATGAACATATCAGTCGAGTCTTGCCGAAACCTTATAAGCAAAGCAATGAGTAAACTTAGAGAAAATCCCCTTCTTTTTTCTCAACTCATAACTTTAATAATAGCAAATTGACGCAAGTTTAATTTAAAGAAAAACATTTTTCAACATCATCAAGAATCCTCTCCCCTTTCTTTGTCGCATTTCACCCAAAAAGGGAAAAGAAATACAGTTTTAGAGGAAAATTATATTCTCAGAGAATATTCTTATATAGTAAAAGGGAAAAACGATACCCTCGGAAGATATACGGATAGTGTTTTTCGTTAAAAGAATAACCTTTTTAGTTAACACAATACTGTTTTTCCTTAAAAATATACTCATTTAGGTGCAATGAATACTGATTTTTGTTAAACATATAGTGATTTTGGTCAAACGGATACTGATTTTGGTCAAAAATATACCTTCAGAGGTGAAACGAATAGTGTTTTTGGTTGAATGAATAGTGTCGGAAGGTATTTATCAAACCTGTTAGTCAAAAAAATCCGATAGAATTACACATAAAAACAAACAATTCTCTCAAATTCTCACTTCACAAATTTCATCTTATTACAATATTTTGATAAGAAAAAGCATTTTTTCAAAAAAAAGAGTGATATTTTCTATCTCTTTTCGTCTTTATAATATAACGAGGTGAAAACTCATCAAATTAATAAAACTAAAAAAAGTAAATAATTTATCGTAACAACAGAAGCTTATTAATGAATACAAATAAATATAATTTTCTTCGTTTTCTTAAAGATGAAAAATTCATCGAATGGCAACTCTTCCCGTCCGATGAATTAACGACTTATTGGGAAAGCTTTTTACAAGAACATCCCTACGAGAAAGAAAACATTGCATTAGCCAAGAATTTTTTTCAAAACATACAATTATCATCCTACAACCTCTCCGTTGAAAAAAAAGAAGAAGCGATAAAAAAATTAGAGCACTCTGTCCACGCCTTTACTGTCAGAAAAAAAATTCGTCGTGTTCTATATACGGCCGCTGCATGCGCAGCTATTCTGTTTTGTTCTATCCTTTACGTTCAAAAAACAAATCAAGAGCAAAAAGAAAGTTCCGTACTTGCCGATTGTATTATCGGTAGCGAACTGCAAGCTGAAAGCATCCGTCTCATCACGAATAATCAGACAACAACTTTTCAAGAAAATATCGATATCGAAATCAGTAATGCGGGGATAGCCCGAGTAAAAACCGATGATGACAATCAAGAAGATATTTCCATAAATAAAAGCGCCCTAAATACACTGATTGTTCCCTACGGAAAACGCTCAACCTTAATCCTTCCTGACGGTAGCAAAGTGTGGTTAAATTCCGGTTCCGTATTAAAATTCACCGCTCAATTCACCGGAAATAATCGTGAAATACATCTGACGGCAGGCGAAATGTTCATCGAAGTGACGCCCAACAATCAAAAACCGTTTTATGTACATACTGTCGACTTTGGCATCAGAGTATACGGAACAAAGTTTAACATATCATCGTATGCAAACACTCCCAAATCGGTTGTATTGGTAGAAGGTCGGGTAAGTTTACAAGCATCAGACAAAAAAGAAACGTTTTTGACGCCCAACGAACAAGCAATTTACACCAATAACGGAACCTTTGATACACAAAAAGTAGATGTCGCCCCATTTATCAGCTGGAAAGAAGGCTATTTGGAATTTGACAACACCCCGATAAGGGATGTATTGACACAAATAGAAAGATATTATAATCTATCGTTCGACTACGACAAAACTGTATCCCTGAAAGGACTTACCTGCACCGGCAAAATCGTATTGTCGGAAAATACAGACGATGTTATGACCACTATAGCATTAATAACGTCTACCAAGTATCAAAGAAAAGACAATCGAATATTTATAACAAATGAATCCCAGTAAAATTTATTTGCCTATGGAGAAATATAAATAACAAAAACAGACACGAAAAAGTCGGACGATAGTGCTAGTATCGCACGACCCGAATTCAATAATTAATTCTACTATTCTCGTTTAGTATTAAAAAATTAAACTCATGCAAAGATATGAATAAATACCCTATTGGAGAGAGACAACCCCTCAATAATCAAAAACATGTTTTAAAAATAATGAAAACAACTCTATTATTTTTATTTTTTGGCGTATTAGCATGTTTGGCAGAAAACACCTATTCGCAGGAATCCAACTTTACTCTGGGTTCAAAATCCACAACCATTAAAGGAATATGTAAAGAATTGGAAAAGAAGAGCGATTATAGATTTATTTTTGCAGGAAATGCCAATGAGATTATCAACAAAAAAGTAAACACATCCGACGCGCTACAAAATATAGAACAAATTTTAGATCATATTCTTACCGGAACAGAACTGTCATACCGTATTCTAAAAGACCAGGTGGTGGTTTACGTAGATAAGAATAAAAAAGTTGATCATAAAACCGAAGAAATAAAGCCGGCTGAAATTGTTCAACAAGATAAAAAAACAATTACAGGTAAAGTAGTTGACGAAAAAGGAGAACCATTAATAGGTGTTACTATTATTATAAAAGGGACCAAACAAGGAACAACAACGGATACAGATGGAAATTTTTCTATTCCTTATAGTAGTGAGACAAATAGCAATGAATTAATTTGTATTTTTTCCTATATTGGGTTTAAAACATTGGAAAAAACTCTGAAAAATGAAAAAGAAAACATCATTACCTTGAAAGATGAGGTTGCAGAAATTGGGGAAGTGGTGGTTACGGGGATTTTCCAAAAGAACAGAGAAGCGTACACAGGGGCTGTTACCATTATCGACAGTAAAGAACTTAAAAACTATGGCAATAAAAACCTGATAACTTCCATAGGGAACTTCGATCCTGCTTTCAACATACTGACAGATAATATGGCTGGCTCAAATCCAAACCGTTTGCCTGATATCCAAATGCGAGGCAATGCTAACCTTCCAGCTATTACACAATTACAAGACAATACTAGATCTGAGCTTAACACTCCGCTCATTATTCTTGACGGATTTGAAATCAGCTTAGAACGCATGATGGATCTTAATCAAGAAGAAATTGAGTCTATAACCCTTTTAAAAGACGGATCGGCCACGGCTATTTATGGGTCACGGGGAGCCAACGGAATTATAGTCATTACACGCAAAACACCACAATCAGGGCGCTTAAAACTATACTACAACGGAAACCTAAGCATTGAAACACCAGATCTTACAGAATATCATTTGTTAAATGCCGAAGATAAATTAGAATTAGAACGCAGAGCAGGGTATTATGACCAAATAGACCCTCAAAGAGATTTTAATTATAAACTCAAATATGCACAAATCCTGCAAGACGTAAGACGAGGAGTTGACACAGATTGGAAAGTACTCCCCTTGCGAATTGGACTAGGAACCAGACATGGGTTACGGTTAGAAGGAGGTGATACCAGTTTCCGATATTCTGTCTCTGTTCAATACAATAAAATTGCAGGAGTAATGAAAGGTTCCAATCGAAACAATTTTAATGGGGGTATTACTCTTTCTTATCGTCACCAAAAGTTTATTTTCAACAACGACTTATCAATCGGGCACACAAAATCTGAGAACTCTCCCTATGGCTCATTCTCAGACTACACCCGTTTAAATCCATATTGGCGTCCCTACGATGATGATGGTAACATTATTAAACAATTCGATAACGACGTAAATTTCTGGGGAACATACAGCAGATTACCCACCAATCCCTTATACAATGCAACACTCAATTATAAAAATTATCAAAACTACAACAATATAAGGAACAATTTTTCTATTGAATGGCGTCCTTTTGAAGGTTTCATCACTCGAGGAAAATTTGGTATTACTTGGCAGAATTCCGAAGGCCATCTCTACAAATCAGCAAAACATACTGATTTTGAAAAAGATGAATATAAAACCTTAGAAGGAATTATGCGGAAAGGAAACTATAATTTCAGTACAGGCAAGGAACTTAACTATGAAGCAGCTCTAACAATCAGCTATTCTAAACTATTTGCTAACAAACATTTGGTTTATGCAGGGATCAATGCTAATATTATATCAAACAATAATCAAAATTACAGAATTATAGCAGAAGGATATCCCGATGAAGGAATGAGCTTTTTCCCTTCCGCACTACAATACCAAAAAGGAGGTATGCCCAGCGGTAGCGAATCAACCATACACAGCATAGGTCAAGTAAGCAGTTTGAATTATTCTTATGATAACCGCTACTACTGCGATATGGCTTATCGTATTGATGGTTCTTCGATGTTCGGTAGCGATCGAAGATTTGCGCCTTTCTATTCTGTTGGTATAGGGTGGAATTTACATAATGAGAAATTTATGAAAAGAGTCAACTTTATTAACCGTTTAAAAATGAGAGCTTCTTTCGGGAAAACTGGCTCACAAAAATTTAACTCCTATCAGGCTATTGCCACTTACTCCTATTATATGAATGACCGATACAACCAATGGTTGGGCGCCTACCAGAAAGCTTTAGAAAATAGAAACTTAGAATGGCAAAACACCAATAAATGGAATGCGGGTAGCGAGATAAACATGTGGGATAATCGTTTCAACATTGTGGCAGATGTGTATCTTGAAAAAACATCCAATCTTCTTTCTTCTCTTGATCTGCCCTTATCTAACGGATTTACATCATACGTAGAAAATGTTGGAAAAGTAGAAAATAAAGGTTTCGAGGTGAGAGCAACCCTATTTGTACTTAAAAATACAACAAATCGTCTTGCGTGGTCTTTTACGGGCTCTATGATGCACAACAAAAACAAAGTTGTACAACTTTCGCAAGCAATGAAAGATGAATATGCCAAACAACTATTGACAAAAAGTATTCTCCCTAACAATATAATTCGTGAAGGAGAGTCTCAGAATACAATTTATGCCGTACCCTCTCTAGGTATAGACCCTAGTAACGGTCACGAAATCTTTGTCAAAAAAAATGGAGATGTAACCTACACTTGGGATCCGAATGATCGGATAGCTTGTGGCATAAGCGAACCAAAATATAGGGGACATTTAAGTAGTATGCTACGCTGGAAAGACTTCACGTTTAATATTTCTTTCGGCTACCGATTTGGAGGACAGCTCTACAACCAAACTCTAGCCTCTCGCATAGAAAACGCTGATAAACAATACAATGTAGATCAGCGCGTATTCACTGATCGCTGGCAAAAGCCAGGAGACATAACATTCTTCAAGGGACTTACCAATGAAAATAATACGTATGCGACAACTCGTTTTGTTCAAAATGAGCGAACATTAACCTGTCAAAACATACATATAAGTTACGAGTTTTACAATAAACCTTGGCTCAAACAAAACTTAGGTATACAGTCTATGAGTTTAGCTGGTGAGTTGAACGATTTGTTTTATGTATCATCCATAAAACAGGAACGCGGTTTGGATTATCCCTATTCACGTCGTTTTGCATTCACACTATCTATGAACTTTTAATTAAACAAACTATGACACAATATAAGATATATAAATATAGAACGGGAGTGAGTAAATGGATTTTATTTTGTGGCCTCTTGTCTCTTTTATTTCTAAACTTATCATGCAATGATTGGCTGGATATATCACCTAAAGAAGACAGAAAAAAAGACGAAATATTTTCCAAGCCAGAAGGATTTCGTAATGTGCTAATCGGGGCCTATATTCGAATGAAATCAAATGATCTATATGGGAAAGAAATGGTATGTGGTACAATTGAAAATCTCGCTCAACATTGGGATTTTTCCAAGGATGACATTGGTGCATATCTAAATGAATATGACTACAAAGCCATAAAAGTGGAAAAAACAATGGCAGATATTTACAACAATCTTTTTAAGGTAATAGCTGATGTAAATGGACTACTCAGTTCCGTAGATAACGGCGTGCTTATAAAAAAAGATTACGAACTCATAAAAGGAGAAGCTTTGGCTCTACGAGCTTTCTGCCACTTTGATGTATTGCGATTGTTCGGTCCGATGCCAATAGATACAAATTCGGATAAAATTCTTCCATATGTCAAAAAAATAACTAATCGTCCAAATCCCTTTCTCACTTATGAAGAATTCACCAAGGAATTACTTGGAGATATAGATGAGGCTATAACTTGTATGAAAAATGATGATCCAATTCTTTCTATCTCTATTGAAGATCTGAGCACTCCATCGAAGCTGACTGATGATTTTTGGGGATATCGACAAATGCGCATGAACTATTATGCTGTTTGTGCTTTGAAAGCCAGAGTGGCATTATGGATTAATGATAAACCCACGGCCATGGAGTATGCGCGAATTGTGATTGACGCCAAGACTCCAACCGGAGACAATATGTTTCGATTAGGAACTACAGATGATAGTTCTAGAGGAGATAAAATCTTTTCAAGCGAACATATCTTCAACCTAAAAGTAAACGATATAAGCACATCTATTGGATCAGGAAAGACATACAAAAAAACGCAGTCACAACTCACATCTCAACTTTATGAACAAGGCACCACAGATATCCGCTTTGTAAATATGTGGAACAATGAGTATGATAGCAATTTATGGACTTATAATAATTACTTTGTGAAGTATGTTCAAAGCGAAAAAATGTTGGACTTAGCAAAGAATGTCATACCTATTATTCGTCTGTATGAAATGTATCTGATAGCGTTAGAATGTGAAACATTGGACAATGCGAATACTCTATATCAGAAGATGTGTACCACACGCAATGCTCCCTTTGTTCAATTCACCTCTCAAGAACAGTTAACAGATCTACTCATTAAGGAATATAATAAAGAATTTTATGGAGAAGGCCAAGCTTTTTATGCCTATAAACGTTTAGGTGCTAAAAAGATTTTCTTTACAAACGAAGAAGGTTCAAAAGATACTTATGTAATTCCCTTGCCCAAACAAGAATCTACTTATGCCAATTAATAATTAATAAATACGATTTTATGAAGAAATTTATATTTTTTATACTCTATCTGTTTTTAGGAATAGTAGGATGTGAAGAAGAAAAAGGGTTATTGTTTAATGACAAAGCACGAGTTAAATTCAAAACCGGTAGTGGCTCTGCTATGGAAGACTATTCCTATTCATTCGTCTGGAAAGATGAGAGTACAAGTCGCGATACTATATTTCTTCCCATAGACATCATGGGAGGTCCTTCTGATAAAAATAGACAGATTATGCTTGAACAAGTTAGCGAATACGATGTCTCTTACGAAAAGGATAAGTGGGGACATGTAATCGATTCTGTGGTTACCGAACGTACAGACAAGGCTGTTGCAGACCAACATTATGTGGCTTTTGATAACCCTGAATACCAGAAGTTATCGATCGTATCTGCTGGTGAGGTCTCTTCTCGCATAGGAGTTATAGTATTACGAGCCCCCTCTCTAGTTGAAAACAAGGTAAGGTTGCGAATCAGATTGAAAGCAAACGATGACTTTGAGCTGGGAGAGAGTAAATTTTTGGAACGCACTATAGTTATCTCCGATATGTTAGAAAAACCTTCAAATTGGGATAGTAGATATATGGACAGACTTTTGGGTAATTATAGTAAAACAAAACATCAACTAATGATAAAAGTTGTGGGAAAAGATGAAAAAGTTGATGAGGAGTGGATTGAGAAAGTCAGCCAAAATCCGTCAGCCTTAATTTATTGGCGAATGAAGTTTATAGAGGCATTAGATATTTATAACAATAACCCTGAAAATATCAAAGCAGGATTAGCACCTATGCGTGAAGATGAAAATGACCCGAATAGCAGACTTGTTGAATTTCCCACCGGCGTGTGAGTTAATTATAGAATAAAATAAAAAATTATGATAACATTCAAGAAAGCCCCCATTATTTACCTCTTTTCTCTCTTTTTGTTTGTTTCGTGTTTCCACGATGAGGGAATTTATAACTATAGCGAGCCTTTAGTTATACAGGTAGAAGGAATTGAAAAACAGTACAAAGTGTCTGCCGGTGAGGTTATTAAATTGCATCCTAACATTTATCCGGATAACAGAAAATATGAATGCTTTTGGACAATAGCCCCCTCCAATGCACAAACTGCAGAGGCTGTAGACACCATTTCTAGGAGTAAAGATTTTGAATATACTGTAAATAAGAGCATTGGAGCATACAAGCTTCGCTTCCGCGCCAAGGATATTGAGACAGGAATTTTCGCTTACAATGAGTATCTTGTGGATGTAACTACCGAGATGGCATCAGGTTGGTGGGTTCTAAAAGGTGAAGATAAAGAAACCGACTTCGATTTCTTCTCTTCTTTAAACAACAAGAAGAAAGAAAACATTTTGAAAACCAACGGATATAGCATGAAGGGGGAACCGCTCAATCTTCACTTTACACATTCATTTTGGCATTTTGATCCAAATTCACAAAAAGATGTGCTTACTAGTACTGTTTTTGTCGCTAGCACAGAAGATATTGTTGCTATTGATTATTTTACAGGTCAAATTCTCAGCCAATATGAAGATTTGTTTGTAGATAAACCTGAACAAAGAAATGTTAGAGCCCTGTTTGCGGGACCTAGTGATGTGCATGTATATGTTGACAATACGGTGTACACTATGTATAATTCCAAATATACAATATACAAACAGTTTATAATCAAAACTCTGGGA
>CAZBVD010000053.1:0-9535 GCA_964495235.1 uncultured Dysgonomonadaceae bacterium
CCTCTATCAAAAGCACGCATAATACCCTCTGTACCTTTGGTATAACCAGTAGCAACACATAGCACCTTATCAAAATCTATATTATTAAATTCTTTGTGTATGCGTTCATCTATCGTCAACGGAGCGTTGTCGTTAAACCCACATAAATCTACAAATCTAGCATTTATACCATTGTTGTTGAGAATATTAACCGAGTTCCAACCAGAATGAGCTTCTCCAATTGAAGCCAAAATTTCTCTCGCTGCAAGCGAAATATCTTCCATATTTACATAACCCGAAGCCATTACTTTATTTAAGCTATATAGTAATGTTTTTGTCTGATCTACACGGAAGCGGATAAAGTCTCGGGCCTCCTTCAAATCAAGACCAATATCTGCAAAGCCATCATTTATCAACAACAAACGTTTGGTAAAAGAGTCGAGTGCACTACTAAAGTCTTCGCCATTGAGAAACTTATTGTATATGCCAGGTTCACCTGTCTTTTTATGCTCCAACAACCAATTAGTAACATTGTTGTAAGCCGAAACAACGAAAATACGATTATATAACTCTTCATTTTTACGTGTTCCTAGTATAATATTTTTTAGAACATCTTGAAACTGGGACATAGATGTTCCACCAATTTTCTCTACTGTAAGCATAGGTTTTAAATTACTTTGTAATTGTATTATAATTTTCTTTAGATTAAAAGCGTTTCATCTCACTATACAAACGCTGTATAGGCAACCCCATAATATTGAAGTAAGAACCGCTTATGTGTTTCACCCCAATGTAGCCAATCCACTCTTGTACACCATATGAACCAGCCTTATCGAAAGGAGCGTAACGATTTATATAATAGTCTATCTCCTCATTTGTCAATTCAGTAAACTCAACATAAGAAGCAACAGAAAAAGAAGTTTGCTTTGTTGTTGATGCTAAGCAAACTCCCGAAATAACCCTATGAGTTTTGCCCGATAAAGCACACAGCATCTCTTTGGCCTCTTCTTTATTAGTTGGCTTGCCATAAATAACCTTATCAAGTATGACTACCGTATCGGCAGTTATTAGCAACTCATCATTTTTAAGATTATCAATATACGAACTAGCTTTCTTTTGAGCTACAAACTCAGCAACGTTCTCAATAGGCAAATCACTTGGATATGACTCATCAATATCTGGCAGAATCTTTACTTCAAAATCAATATCTATTCCTCGCAATAGCTCTTCTCTACGAGGAGAGTTAGAAGCAAGTAATATTTTATACTGAGTTATCTTCATAACGCTTTACGAAGCTTCACTAGCTTTATCAACAATTGTTCTAGTTCATCAAGTGGCAACATGTTAGCACCGTCAGATTTTGCTGTAGCAGGAGTTGGGTGTGTTTCTATAAACAACCCATCAGCACCAACAGCAATAGCTGCTTTAGAAATAGTTTCAATCAGCTCTGGTTGACCACCTGTTACACCCGACAATTGGTTGGGTTGTTGTAAACTATGCGTAACATCCATTACTACTGGAAAGCCAAACTTTCTCATCGTTGGAATTCCACGATAATCAACCACCAAATCGTTGTATCCAAAAGAGTTTCCTCGCTCTGTTAGCATAACATTATTATTGCCCGAATCCACCACTTTTTGTGCTGCAAACTGCATGCTTTCTGCCGAAAGGAACTGGCCTTTCTTAATGTTCACAATCTTTCCGGTTTTTGCTGCTGCTACTAATAATTCTGTTTGGCGACATAAGAATGCTGGAATCTGTAACACATCTGCATACTCTGCAACCATGGCAGCCTCATGCGATTCATGAATATCTGTTACCACAGGTATTTTGAATGTTTCGCCTACTTTACGTAAAATCTTAAGTGCTTTTTCGTCGCCAATTCCTGTGAAGGAATCCACACGTGAACGATTTGCTTTTCTATACGACCCTTTAAAAACATAGGGAATACCAAGCTTTTCAGTTATTGTTAGAACTTTATCGGCAATACTGAGAGCCATCTCTTCACTTTCTATCACGCAGGGCCCTGCTAATAGAAAAAACATTTCGCTTTTTAAATATGATAAATCCATCTTTACTACCTTTTTTAATTTATTGCAAGATACAAAAAACCTTTTATTTTAGATGATTTGCAATTGCTGCATTTAGCAATGGCTCCATTTATTATGAAAAGAAACATTACCTATAGATCAATTTAATATTTATTTAAGCTTAAGTATAGACATAAAAAAAGATGGCAAGTATTATTTGTCATCTTTTTTATGTCTACCTAATATGTTTTGTTTGCAAAACCTAACCTAGTTAATACCTAATTTGGCTTTAACTAATGGATTTGCATCAATAGCTGATGGGCTATGATAAGCAACTGAACCTGTTGCTAAATCTAAGATATAAATATATCCCTTTTCCTCACCTACAGCTCTAATAGCTTTTTGCAATTTCTCTTGAACAGGGGCAAGAAGCTTTTGTTGCAAATCTTGCACCTCTTTTTGGCTATTTTGCATGAAAGCTTGATATCTTTCTTCAATCTGTTGGATTTGTTTTTGACGGTCTATTATAATAGATTCAGTAACTTCATCAGTTGACTTTTGAAATTCCTCCATTTTGGTGTTATATTCAGTTTCAAGTGCAGCAGCATTTTTCTTAATTTGCTCTTGCTTAGTATTAAGCTGAGTCTCAATTGAAGCCAACTCAGGCATCATTCCAAATAGCTCTTGAGAGTTGATATAAGCAATTTTACTTTCTTGAGCTAATAGTGCAAGAGGAGCAATTGCAAACAATAAGATAATTAATTTTTTAAGCATAATAGATTTATTTTGTTTGTTTTATTTATTATTCAATTTTTAATGCGCAAAGATAAATGTTTTATATAGAATATCCTAACTTTACTAATACTTCATCACTGATATCAATATCGGGCGATGCAAATATCATAGACGTAGCCGATGCCCTATCAATCACAGCTTTATAACCACTTAAAAGAGATATTTCTTTTATAGCATTATACACCGCATCTTCAATAGGTTTAATTAATGCCTCACGACGTTCAAACATTTCACCTTCAGCACCAAAATACTTGTTACGCAACTGTTGCAATTCTTTTTCTTTAGCAACAATAGCATTCTCGCTTTTAGTTTTTTCGTTTGCTGAAAGCGAGGCTACATTGGCTTGAAAAGATTTGTACATATCTTGCACCTCTTTTTGCATCATCTCTACTTCTTGTTGCCATTGCTTACCTGCACTTTCCAATTCTTGATTGGCTATTTCATATGATGGAATACGTTTTAATATATACTCCATATCAACTAATGCGTATTTCTGAGCAAAGCTGCTTAATGCTAAAGCAAAAAACAATCCGATAAATAATAATGTTTTCTTCATAATTTTGAACCTTTAATTTGTGTAGTACTATTGACGTGTTTATTATGAAAACGTTTAGATGCGCTTTAGTAAATTATGTTAACCAAAGTTTTCTTTTAAAACTCTTGTCCAATAATAAAGTGGAACTGTCCTCCGCTACTTTCCCTGCTTCCTCCAATTTTATCAAAACCATATGCCCAGTCAATCCCCATCAAACCAATCATAGGAAGATGAATACGAGCTCCAACTCCTGCAGATCTTTTCAGATCAAAAGGATTGAAATCGCCCACATTTTGCCAAGCATTACCTGCTTCAATAAATGCTACACCATAAATTGTGGAGCTTGGTTCAAGAATAAATGGATATCTAAATTCTAGACCTAAGCGGGTATAGGCACTTGCATTTCTACCAACTGTGCCGTTTTGATAACCACGAAGTGCAATAGTTTCAGTTGCATATTGCGAAGAATAACCCGACATACCATCACCACCCACATCAAATGTTTCAAAAACAGATTTCTTATCCTTGTTGTAATAACCCAAGAATCCAAACTCTGCACGAGTTGCTAATACAGGTGTACGTTTTATGGCCAATGAAGATAAAGGAGTGTAAGTTCTCATTTTAAATTTCCACTTATGGTATTCAAGCCACTTATATTTATTCTCATTTTCATATCCGTTTTCATCTCTAGGCAGGTTTTTGTAATCTATACCATCCCATATCGAGAAAGGAGGAGTTAAACTAACATTAAAAGTAAACTGAGAACCTGTGCGTGTATATAATGGATTATCAATAGAGTTTCTAGCTAATGTAAGGTCAATAGTCAAGCTATTACTTATTCCATTTGGAATTAAGAAGTAACGCCAGTTTTTCATACGATACATCTGATACCCTAACTGTCCTTGCAAGTAGAAATAATCATCGGGCCAATTTAATCTCTTGCTATATCCTAATGAAGCTCCCAATACTTCAAAAACTTTGTCAGGATCATACGATGCCTCATAACCATAGCCACCTCCGTAGCCACCATAACCACCTCCGTAACCACCATAAATGCCACCGTAGCCACCATAACCACCATAAGGATTATAAATACCTCCACCATAAGGATCCTGATATGCTCTATCGCTAATATCTGACTGACGAGAATAGAATGCACTTACTGAAAAACTATTGGGACGCTTGCCACCAAACCAAGGTTCCATAAATGAAAACTGATAAGATTGATAATACTGTCCGTTTGTTTGAGCACTTAATACAAGTGTCTGTCCTTCTCCTTGTGGAATAATACCACGATAAGAAGATGGATTAAGTAAGTTCTTAAGAGAGAAGTTTGTCAACTTCAAGCTTAATTTACCAACAAGCCCTGTTATACCCCACCCTGCCGAAAACTCTATTTGGTCGTTTCCTTTAGAAACTAAACCATAGGTAATATCTACTGTTCCCGACTCTGGGTCAGGTTGAACATCTGGTTGCAAGTTCTCTGGGTCGAAGTGACCTGTTTGTGCAATCTCTCTAATAGAACGAATCAACTGTTCTTTACTAAAAACAGCGCCTGGCTTGGTACGTAGCTCTCTACGAACAACATCTTCGTAAAGCCTATCGTTACCTTGAATATTAACGCGCTTAATTGTTGCTTTACTACCTTCTATAACACGTAGCTCTAAGTCAACAGAGTCAGCTACAATATTTACCTCTACAGGGTCGATACTTGAGAAAAGGTAGCCATTGTTTTGGTAGATATTTATTGCTGCATCTTCGTCGGTAATAAGACGTTCTTGTAATTTCTTTTGATTGTAAACATCTCCAGATTTCATATTCAGCTCTCTATCAAGTTGAACAGAATTGTACTGAGTGTTTCCAACCCATTGTATATTACGGATGTAATATTTAGTTCCCTCATCAATTTTTATATCGATGTTTACACTTTTATCGTCATGACGATAAACTGAATCCCACACAATTTCAGCATCTCTATAGCCTAATTCGTGATATTTTTCAAGTATCAGCTTCTTATCAGCTTCATAATTATCTTCAACAAACTTTTTGGTTCTAAACAGATTGATAAGCTTGCCTTTTTCGTTGGTTTTCTTCATTGTCCAAGCTAGCTTGCTATCTTTAATTGCTTCGTTGCCAATAAAGTTGAGACTATTCACTTTTATCTTCTCTTTCTTATCAACTTCAATATCAAGTATCACCTGGTTCTTACCTGCAGGGTCGGGCTTCTCCATAATCTTCACCTCTGCATCTCCAAAACCTTTCTCAGCAAAATAAGCCTCTATAATAGTTTTAGCCCTATCAACTTGGTTTGGTGTAATTTGATTTCCTTTCACCATTCCAATTTTCTCTTCTATATCATTACGCTCACCTTTTTTCATACCCGAATAGTGGATATCTGAAATACGTGGACGACCTGTTAGCCTTATTTCAAGCCATATTTTATCTCCTTGAATTTTTTCAACTAGAATTTTTATATCTGCAAATAATCCTTGTTTCCAAAACCTATCAACAGCATAAGTAATCTCGTCACCAGGAACCTGTATTTCTTGCCCTACCGATAAGCCTGAGAAACTAACCATCACAAAGTCTTGCTCCTCATACATGGTCCCTTCTAGTCCCGTAACTTTTATATTTTCAATAGTATACTTCTTGGGGTTTGAGGTATAGTTAATTACGGGTGATATAACGACACTATCTTTAGGGTTAGTTGACTCTGGAGGAGTGCCCTCAGTAGTTATCTGACCCAAAACATTTGCCTGAAAGGCAAAACAAAATATCACTATACTAATAAGTGCTTTTCTCAACATTGTTTATTTTTTTCGTTTCTCTGTATTATGTTGTTACAGGATGTTTAAATTATTACTTTGATCTGCTTTGATTTGCTCACTTGTTTTACCAAATCTTCTTTCTCTACATTGAAAGTCGTAAATTGCTTTGTACAAGTGTTCATCATTAAAATCGGGCCAATATGTATCTGTAAAATATAATTCTGCATAAGCCAGTTGCCAAAGAAGAAAGTTACTTATGCGCTTCTCTCCTCCAGTGCGTATTAGTAAATCTGGATCAGGAATTCCTTTAGTGCTCAGATAGTCAGATATCAATTCTTCATTTAAATTGTCACACGACAATTTATTGCTTCTAACATCATCAATAAGAATTTTTAGAGCATTAGTAATTTCCCATTTAGAGGAGTAACTAAGGGCCAACACCAAAGTTATAGCTTTACCCTCTTTCGTTTGTTCCATACATTCCTTAAGCGCAACCTTTGTCTTATCTGGCAATCTTTCATAATCGCCAATTGTAAGCAAACGCACCCCTTGCTTTATAAGGTCGGGTGTTTCTTTCACAATAGCATGTACCATTAAATCCATCAAGGCATCAACTTCTTCGTCGGGCCTTTTCCAATTCTCTGTTGAAAAAGCATAAATAGTTAGAAAATCTATATTAGCATGAATTGCAGCTTCCACTATTTTACGAACAGCTACCACACCTTCTTGGTGTCCACGAGATCTAGCTAGTCCACGCTCTTTAGCCCATCGCCCATTACCGTCCATGATAATGGCAATGTGTGAAGGTACTCTCTTACTATTTATTTTCTTTAATAAAGACATGCTCAATTTGTCCTTAGCATTTTATTATTACTACAACTGCGTCTATATTATGCAGTTACTTATATCTCTAAGAAGGAATCGTTTATATAACAAACAGCTTGTTGATGCGGCCTTTCCAAATCTCAACTAGTTGAGATTGGTTAGATGATGCACCCCCAAATATCCAAATATTATTTTTATTATCAACACTTACCGACTGGTTTTTTCTAAACAAAAAACCTGAAGGTAAGGACTGTTTACTGCTAACCTTCTCCCAGAACACTCCATAGTTGATTGATGTGTAAAACACATTCTTATCGCCTTCAGGAGTCAGAATATATACTTTATCATCATAGTTAAAAAGTGATGACCCAGTTACATTAAAATTTAAATCTTTAGATATGAATGTGATTTTGTTTTCTTTTTCTTGCAACAACCATACTTTTTTGTTGTCGACACCGTTTATGTCTTTTCCTCCTGTAGTTATCATATACTTAGCTGTAAAAATAAGTGGATCATTTACTACTGTTGAAGTAAAGTTATCAACAGGAAAACCCGAAGGAATTTCATTCAACACATGTACAGTGGAAAAATCTATTGTTTTAGCAAACTTGTATTTATCACCATCTTTCACAACTACTAAAATTGAATCTTTAGAATTTGTGTTGGTAGAAAGAGAAGGCATTTTACCGAAAATAGATTTTACAGGATAGTTAGTTGACTGAACCGCCCATTCTATTCCATTATTGGAGAGATACACATTTTCATTTACATCTATAGCATACCATTTCTCGGCTTCTTCAATAACTTCGTTTTGTATCGATTTCAACACCGTGTTTTGTGGCAAACCCTTTAATGATTGTGGCATCCACAATTCTCCATCAGCAATAGCTGAAGTAGAAAGAGCAATGCTTGTGTTTGTTTTATAGTAGGTGAAAAAGCTTTCTGAAGTAGAAACCGTTGTTTGATCAGTAGGTGTGGATATGTAGTTTTTATTAACATTTTGCCAAAATATTGTATCAGGGTCTTGCTGATGAGTGTTTAGCATAAAAGTGTACATTTTTGTAGTTACACCATTTGCAGCAAACACCTCTAAGTGCTTTAGGTGCTTTATCTTAATAGAGTCTGTCATATTCCAAATATAAGTGCTATCTGGACTAGTGAGATGTATTTTTATAGCACTTGCACCATTAGTAGTTACATTCATTTTCACCATTGACACATCAAAAAGATATGGAAGTGAGTCTCTGTTAAATATAATTGGAGCAGAGGCTACTTGATTTATAGAGAAAATCACACTAGGTAAAACTCTCAATGAGTCTTCAGATGAAGAGATTGATAGTGATGTAATCTGTGCATCCGAAGAGTATTCAAATTCTATGTCACCATCGTCTGAATCTAAGCATGAACTTAAAATAAAGATAGTTGCAAGAATTGTAATGCAGTAATAAAACCGGTTAAATATCATTTGTTTCAAAAAATTTGTATAATCTATTTAATCTGTGCAAAAGTATGAAGTTTTTCCTCTTCCACCATAGATAAATTAATATTTAATTTTAATTTCGAGTTATTTCGTTCTTTATATGATAATGAAGGGAATCTATATACTTTTTAGCATTCATAATTGATCCACTTACTATTGGAGCTCTAATACCACAGCCAATTTCAATATTAGCTACTTCTACAAAAGCTTCGTCCCAAGCACTATTTTTCACAAATGAGGTGATAAGCATAGCCCCCCCTTCAACCATCAATGATGCTATGTTTAGCTCATACAATTTATGAAGAACCTGCCCAATAACATCTTTATCAAAATTGATAGAGACGCTTGTTACATTTTCTGTAACAGGATAAGAAGCTAAGGCTGTAAACACTATTGTTGAAGCACAATCATTAAACAAATTACTGTCTGCAGGCAACCTTCCTGTTCTATCTAAAACAATACGCACCGGATTATCTCCTTGCCATTTGCGTGTATTTAGTGTGGGATTGTCTTTAAGTGCAGTGTTTGTTCCCACCATTATACCCATATTCTGAGCACGCAGCCTGTGAACAATGCATTGGGTAACACTATTTGATAGTTTAAGCGAAGGCAAATCTCTGCTCTCTCTTTCGTTGTCAATAAATCCATCTTTAGTTTGTGCCCATTTGAGAATCACAAAGGGTCGTTTTTCTATCTGATTCACAAAAAAAGAACGATTCAGTTCTTTCGCTTCATCCTCAAGCACGCCTACGGTAACTTCAGCTCCCGCATTTTCAATCATTTCTATGCCTCTACCTGCTACTTTTTCATTTGGATCTTTCACAGCTATAACCACTCTTGCAATTCCTTTACTAGCAATAAGTTCAGCACAAGGCGGAGTTTTTCCGTAATGCGAGCAAGGCTCTAACGAAACATAGATGGTAGAGTCTTTTAATAGCGAATGGTCTTTTACAGAGTTTATGGCATTTACTTCAGCATGAGCCTCGCCCATCTTTCTGTGATAGCCCTCACCAATTACTCTATCGTTGTATACAATAACGCAACCTACCAGCGGATTATTTTTGGTGCTTCCAAGCCCTTTCTTTGCCAATTGCAAACAGCGCCACATATATTTTTCGTCTAT
>CAZBVD010000054.1:0-9296 GCA_964495235.1 uncultured Dysgonomonadaceae bacterium
CTGGAGGAAGTATAACACAGAATGAGGGTTATTAATATTTGAATTTACTGATTGCATAAAAGCTTTAAGTAATAATATAAAAGGACAAAAAGAAGTTGTGTAACTCCTTTTTGTCCTTTTATTATTTGATTATTTTAATAGAGAGAAACTTTTAGCTGACTTTGATAATTAAAAATGATGTAAGTATTTAATTGACGCTAATGTAATGCAAGCCACAATACAATACCCCTATCCTATTTTATGCAGTGACACCGATTATAATCCTAAACATAAGAAGTTGATGAAAGTGATTGACAAAATCAACATATCAAATCCTAATTCAGCAAGATTAGTAGGAATGGATAAGAAAATTTTCAAAAATAAAACAGAAATATTTATCATCTGCTTTTCCTACTAATATTAACGATGTGTTAAGGGTTGTAATACAATAAACTTACACCTTTGATGTAAGTATTCTTTTATAAATCTTATTATTACACAATCTATATATTAAGATTCTTTTTCCTACAAGCAATAATGATAATAGTCTATAGTCTTAAATATTCCAACTTTCCTGTAAATTACGGAATACACTATATACAGTAGGGATTAAATATCCACAGTAACTTAATAAAACTTGAGCCCAATTATCTGTCATCAAATAACTGAACTCAAGTTGAGACTAAATCTTCTCAAAAATTAAATTAAATAGTATTCAACATATAATATAATATCTTCTAACTTTGCTGTATCGAGTGCCTCAACATTACCCATCGTAGTTTCGGGTGCTAAATCGCCACCCTCAACAATAGTTATTATATGCTCACCTATAATATAATTTGCGAAGGCTATATTCAAATCAGCAGTATATAAATTACCAAAGGTTGCATCCCTCTCAAATCTTGTTACAGCTTCATCATTAACCTTCATTTCTAAATCATCGACTGTCTGATTGTTTGGAGTAACCAATATAATCTTTGCTGTTTTCACCTTTATGTTTTTATCATGCAAAAAGAAAGGAAAATGTTTCTCTTGTATTTTCAAACTTATAGCAGTATTCTTTTCCTGTGCCGATAGTCGATGAAAGTCAGTTGAGAATTCTTGTCTTAAGCTAAAGGTGCGTGAGAGAGAGTTGCTTTCCTGAGTTAAATAGTTAAGAATTTCACTCTCGGTATCTGCCTGCACACCTTCTACTCGATCGCGGAATCTTCCATCATAATCTGCAGTGTAACTAATATGAATAATAACATCGTTAATCGTGTTATAGTCAAACTGTCTGAAAGTTTTAGGAAGTGATAAATTCCATTCGCTAATAGCACCTGCTCCTTCAAATGGCATATATTTTTCGCCATTAAAATTAAGCTCAAACACTCCCGCATCATTTTGAGCGGTACTGGTGGAAATTGTTGGAAATAATGTATTAGGCAATGCAATTAATTCAGAGCTCTCTTGCGTGTCCATTCTTATATAGCTCTTAGTGAGCGACAATACGGCACTTATATTTGTATAAGGTCCAGTTACAGAAGGAATAGTGAGTCTTACAGACTTGATCTTTCTTCTGAATTGTCCAGGGTAAAATAAATCAAAGAATAATTCAGTAACATTAAAATCACATTCTCCCGTTCTTTTCAAATCAAGAAGAGCTGTAGGACTTATCTGCGTTAAAGAGAAAGTTTGATCAATTTCTTGTTTTCTCTGATTGGTTTCTATAAATTCCTTCTCCATTTGACGAAGTTGCAAATGTAGTCTTTCACCCGCAAGGAGACCTGCTTTTTGACTGTCCCAATGACCCGCATTAATGAAAGTCATAACCTGACCGTCACGCTCAAAATTATAAGCTTTTTGTGCCTGATTTGCCAAATCATGTGCCATGTTATATACAGTTCTATGCAAGGTGTTAAGTTCGGATGCCAACCAATTAAAAAGTCCTGAATTAGTAAATTTATCTTTATAGAAGTCATAAAGTTCCTCTCCGTGAGCGATGCTTTCCTCATGAATTTCTAATTCTCTTTTTGATATATCAAGACGAATCTCAGCACCAATAATTTGCTTTTCAAGCTGTGCTATCTCTTGCTTGCTCAATTCCTTTTGATGTTCCCAGCCTTGTTCTCTTCTATAGTAGTTCCCCTTAATTGAAGAAACTCCCGATCTGTTTCTGTCGCCAGTTGCTATCATATCTGTAGCAGTGGCGTGCATAGACAATGATTGCCCTATATGTTTTCCACCATACAGAAAAGCCAGTGGGGAACCAAGATCAGGCGCTAATTGAGCGAAAGCAGCTAATGTTTTCATTGCATTTGCTTTCTCGTTCAAACTATTTGCAGATTTCATGAAATCAAGTGATTTTTCTTCATCGGTTGATAGTCCATCCGTAATTAAATTCCCATAGTACTCTTTTCTGTATTCTGCAGCTTCTAAACTTAACTTTAAAGCTTCCAAATTCTTTTCGGCAGTTTCTATTTGCTGATTTCGCAATTGAGAACCTAAATTTAAAATATTTTTATGGTGCGTTGACCTTATTAGCGTTAGTTCTTCAGCATCTTTTGATGCTAAAGCGCTAAGCAAAGCAGAACCGAAACTCTGTACAGAAGAAGTGAAACTCTTTGCTTTTTCCAACAAATAAATAAATCTATAATTGGGCAGAGAAGGTGAAGAGAGTGCCAATGCATCTTCAATGGATAAACCTGCTGCTTTTGCTTTAACTAATAGGGCAGGATCTATTGGTGGAGCAAACAATGTCAGTTCTCTACGCACACCACTTATATTCATGCAGTTGCGTATTTTGAACAACCTATCTTCTACACGATTCCAGTATGCCAACATGTCTTTGTTGTCTGGTATACAGAAAGCCTGCTGAAATTCTGGTAATATAGATGAAGCTGCTAATCCTTTATCAGTTGTCATTTCATCTATTTCCACAGACGGAACTTCCATATTCTCAAATACAGGTAGAAATTCATTATCAACTTTAATTTGAGAATAGGTCATTGGTTTCTTATTTTCAATACCAGTCGCATCACAAGACCCCAATTCTACTGGGCGGTCACCAAGAATATCAGCAGCCATTATGTAAAGCAATGTGGCTTCATTAATTGACTCTCTACTGTCTTGTGAAAACAGATGATCTCCCCAATCAAGTAAATTATCAATGTATTTCATCGCTACTGATCGCTGATATGCGCTTAAACGTAGTCTTGCAATTGCATGTGGATTGAAAGGATCACTTTTGTATTTTTCTAAAGCAGCATCATCCACAAGAACTTCTTTCATTCTTATAGTTTCACTCTTTAGAAATTCAATGTAATTCCATAAATGACTTTTAGCGGGTTCACCATTAGAAATACTTTCCTGACTAGGAGGCAAATTACTACTAATGGGATTAAACACATAATGATACCAGCGCTGTGCTTGTTCAAAATGTTGATTTGCATTTAAATGATTTGCAATTAAGAGTGGAATATGTAAAAACAGCTCCTGATAGTAAAGACCGTAAGCACCAGAGAAATCTAATTGATTTTCCGAAAGTCTCTGATATCTTAAAAGAGAGTCATTCTTGATAATGAATGGAAGCTCTGTTTGTGACATTTGTTGAGTGTCGCGAGTCAAAAATTTATCAATTCCGTTATTTAAAAACTTACTAAAGAGCTTCTTTGCAATAGGAGTACTTAAATTTATCAGTTTATAAAATGGAAGAGGAATGATAAAAAGCAAAGCAAAATTTATATCCAAAAGAAAGCTTTGTTCATCTGACTCTACAAAATAAGAACCCGGACTATGTAAAACAGCCTGAACCGGCCCTATAGGTGCAGAATCAAAAAGCTCCATAGTAGTACTACTATCGTCCTTAACTATTATAGCATAACTAATCACGTCTGCCTCATAATCGTAGTAATTGAAATTGTTTTTTAAAATTGATACTTTCATATCACCACTATTACTAAAGTCTTTATGGTCTATTTTGTCAAACCCTCTGGTTAATAAAATAGGACGTTTATCTTTTGAGTAATTCTCTACTGTTTTTACGTTCTTTGAAAACAGATCAACTTTAAAAGTATCACCTTTCTCAAATTTCTCAGTAATTCGAGGTGGAGCAAAAGAAGGATCATCATTTCTTCTTATTCCTCCCAAACTATGACTACCATGAGGACGACGAGTAATGTATATATTTTTGCCGTCTACAAAAGGATATACTTTTAGATCTAAGTGAAAATCTCCCCTTGTCACCAAAGAATCCTTTAGATCAACCTCTATGGGTTGTCCAAGTGTTCCATCTAAATTACTCCTGCTTAATTTTAATTTAAAATCACTATACGGTATAGATTTAATGTCATCACCTTTTATCCTTGTTTCTATACGTGGTGTACTTTCTACCCAAAAAACATGCAATCTACCCTCTATAATAAACGGGGATATGTATTTTGCATTCATTTTAATGGATAATTCTTTCCATGGTGTCCATTCTGTTGTATATTCTGGTTCACTAACAATTGATAGCTTTAGTTTGTAACCAATCTTACGCATTTCCCGGTGAAATATCCTTTCTGGCTCAGAAGGGTTGCGTCCGAATAAATGGGTAGTTTTAGTATCCTTGTCATAGCATGAACCAATAATTTTTAGATTAGCCACGGTTGTAAACTCTTTCAAATAATCAGTGTAAGCAGCTTCAACTGTATCTTCATTGATGTCTTGTTGTAACAATGATTTCTCAAGCTCCAGAAAAGCGGGCGTTTTATTATCTCTCAAATCTGGCTCTAAGTAATTTTCAGGATACAAGAACACCTTTCTGTTTGCTTCCCAAACACGATAATTTTTCCGCCAGGGCCACTCCTCTATCATTTCTGCTGTAGGATTTATTCCCTCTTCCAAACCCATAAAGCATCTGTGTAAATAAAGCTGAATGCTATTAGTTGCCGCTACAATCAAAGAAGAGCTGGCACAAGCTTCAAGTTCTGTATCTAAGAGAAAGTAGTAATACAGATCGCTCTTTGTTGAAAAATATTTTTTGAATTGGTTATCAACTGGAAGATGTAATAAATAATCGACTAATGCATCGCGACGACTGTTCATGAGTTTATTTATATAAGGTTCCATCCTAAGTTTAAACTCATCCTCATCTTTATGCTTTGAACGGATAGAATTAAATAGTAAAGACTGAACTAGGTCAAGTTCATCAGGTTCCTCTGTACTTAATAACTTTAAAGTTTTACCATCAACACCAAGTTTAACTCCAAGTGTAAGCGACTTAAATAGATAATTCAAAATATCAATTCTATTGCCCTCTCCATTATCCGATAATATATCAGATGGTATAGTTTTGATAAAGGTTTGTATATGTTCTTTTGAATTATCTAAAAGTAACACAAGAATATCAATATCAATAGAGTCAGCCGTTAAGTAAGTAGCTAATAATTCATTCTTTTTATCGAAGCATTCTTTTAAATTGATATAACTGAATATCAGTCGCAAGTTATCCAAGCTTATTTTTTTATCAACCTCTATATTAAAAAGAGATAAATGATCAACGATGAATTGAATAGTTTTCGAATTCAGATTGAATGTAGCTCGAAGATATTCAAGATCATTAACTGTCTCGATGCTCTCAACTTTGTTCGCATAAAATTTAAGTACTGAATCAATATTCTGAACAGTTACTTTACTTTCCTTTTGCCAATCAATAAAATAAAAGAAACTATCAAGATCAGCCAAGCTTTCTATTGTAGCACCTTGCTTGTTTTGTATCCATTTCAATGCACTAAAAAGCTCATATATACTCATGTTAAATCTTTTTGCCAACAATACATGCCTATAAATCATGCTTATATTTTGATGGGTCAGCAACAAAGTATCGTCATCATTCAACGAGGGAAAAAGATTGATGAACAGCTCTTTAAATTCTGTTTTACCTAGTGACATAGCACTTAACACCCTGTCCAGTATAGCAGTTTCCTCTGCATTTCCCTCATAACCGTCTACTGCAAATAAAGCCTTATAGCTTAATTTGGTTGTTGGAGAAATTCTCTTTTCTGGATCTTCATCTACGGTCCACTGATTTACATCAGCATGCACATCCATTCGTTTGTTAAATAGAATATCAAAATAGCTATGGTTGCTTGTAGATGCCTGTTCATTTGGGATATTACCAACTAAACTGATTACCATTTCAATTGAAATATCACCCATTCTCTTTTGAATATCTCTTAACTTTGCAATAAAAAGAAGTGCTTCTGACTTACCCTCCTCTTGAGCATTATGGAGCATATATTTTTCTGCAAAATGTATTAATATATAATCCAAGGCCTCCATTTTCCAAGGAAGGTTGTTCCATATTTTCATAAATAGGTATATCCTTCTTAGTACAGGTGTTGTAAGGTTTATAATTTCTTCATAAACCATTCCATCAGCATCTTCTTTTAAAACAATCTTTGTATTCCCCTTTGCTATACTCTTCAAATTTATCAAGCTGTCTAACTGGTCACGTTTAACTCCAATAATCTTAATAAATTCCTGCACGTCAAAACTATTTGCAATAACTCTCATCCCATACAATTTCAGTACAGATGCATCAGTCATATTGCTACTTGTAATCATATTCCATACTTGAGGCAAAAGTCCTAATGTAATCTGAGCAGTTCTTCTACCCCACCCTATATTATGTTTTGTAATATGTAGAAGATTGACCTTGAAATAATCAAGGTACTGTTGCAATTGCTCTAAAGGAAGGTTGAAAGGTTGATGAAAAGATTGAGCAGATGTCCTCAATTTCTTATATACATCGCCTGCAATAAACTTTTCAAGTGTATTGTTAATGATTTCCAAGTATGGAATCATATTATTGGAGTTTTCACAAGATAGCTCAAGATCCCAGAGATCAGATCTTCTACTTCTCAGATTTGGAAGTGATGAGGAAGAACTCCCCATTAAATCGTTCTCAATGTGTCTTTCTATGAAAGCCATAAGATCAACAAAATATGCCGCCGGACTTAGTATAGATGCACAATGTTTGCAAGAGCAGTAAGAACCAGCTCCAATAATATTTTTAAGCTCATCATTATTTTTAATCAAATAATCTATCCTTTCTGAAGAAGGAACTGCATCAAAACTCGTTCTATTCATAGAACTTGCATCCAACCAAAGCCTTTGCTTTATCACAGACCTCATTTTTACGTCTTGTGATTTGTGCTTTATATTGTTGGCATTTTTCAAACTTAAACCAGTCTTACTTGCAATCATATTAATACTATCAGCAGCTATTGCAAGAGCTGAATCATATCCCGTATTTAAAAGCAATTCAGAGGTTTTAATATCAGATGCTACTACCATCACGCGCTGATAGGCCATCATCTGTTGTTTAACAAGTGGCTGTATATCTTTATCTATTCCAGCATAAGAAGTTTTATTATCAGTTTGCTCTAAGTTTAGAAAGTCATGTGTCTTTAATTCTAAATCAGGATTATTTGATAAAAACAGGTCTATGGAAGACACTCGTTTTTCAAGAACCCTTACTTTATCATTTTCTTTTAAATCTACATTCCTCAAAACCTCATCAACACCCATGTGCTTATAAGTGTTTTTAAAAGAAATAGCTTCCTTAGAAGTTAGATCTGTTTTTACAACTCTACTTATATATTCGGTAGAATAATTCAATAAACTGTTTTTAAAAACAGCAGTAGGAAATTTAGTTTCAACTTGTTTAGTAAGTTCTGAAGCATAGTCTTCTTTAGATTTTCCGTTGGGTATTTCTATACTTTCTTTGGTTATTATCTCTTCCCAATCTTTTTTATTAAATACCGCGAGATCACGAATAGATTCAAGTTTCCCTTTTAGTTGAGAAGAGGAATTGTTTAAAAGAACTTTTGTCAACGAGTTATTGTTTTGAGTAAACTCATCAACTTCATAGACCAAGCGAATAGTTTTAGCTTCTTTTTCTGTAGCAATTCCCTCTTTAACTATATCTTCGAATGTTCCTGCATAAACTTGTTTGTTTGATAAATAATCCGAAAGCAAAGTAGCCGTTTCTTTTTTTATGCCAATATCACTAAATAGCTGGTTATATTGCTTTTTACTTTTCTCGTGCACTTCTTTATTTCTGGATTGGTTAAGCGTATTTAACTGTTTTTCAATTTCATGCAGCTGAGATTTTATTGAGCTGGGAATCAAATTGTCAGATAATGCCTTATTAAGGTACCCAATTAAACTACTGGTTGTATGCTCTAATATGAGTGATAAATCTAATGAAGGCAAACTAGGATACTTAGAGTTAGTGTTTGATTTTTCGTCAGGTTTAACTACACCTATTCCCATAAGTGCAAAAGCATAATATACCGATTTGGGTATACCTGTTCTTGAAGCTAAATGATTATCTTCAATAAGATATGCTATTTCATCTATAGGATTTTCAGATTCTTTGCTCAAAAACCATATATCCTCATTATTAAGTTCTGAAAGAGATAGCTCCCCAAGAAGGGGAAACAGATCTACAAGTAGAAGCTCATATTTTGAGGGTGAGATTGTTGTTGCTTCTGGAATATATAAATTAATCTCGTGCTCAGAAGTTACATTAAAATGTATTTCAGATTCAGCAAGAAGCACTCCCGTCGAATTATAAGCACGCACAATAATATCTGCTGTTCCTTTTTCTTTATTCTTAAACTGTTCAGCACTATACTTTATAGAATAACTTCCCTTTCCATCAAGAGTTTCTTCTCCTAATAACTCTTCACTCCTTAGATCTTTATCAAATGCTTGAACAATAATCCCAACTGGAGATTCTTTACTCATAATCTCCACCTTACCATATACAATTAAATGCTCATGGTCTTTTGTTGGTTCGGGTTCAGGTTCAACAGGGTCTTTTGGGGAAGGAGATGGGTCCTTTGGCTCTGGTTTCTTAGCACCAATAACTGTTATTTCAATTTCTGCACCAACTTTCTCGAGCTTGTCCTTAATATGAACTGCTTCTTTATGATTATCATATATACCAATTACACCTAATCTGTCAACAATTCCTTTAGCCTCCTTGAGCCCTACTTTCAGAATTTCGCGAATTAATTTTATTACAGCAATTATAGACTTACCTGCATCAATTAATTCAACTTGATAACGCTCAATATCTCTTTCAGCAGCCTCAACTATTTCAACAGTTAAACCTTTATCAATAAGCTGCTTCGCCCAATACTCTGCAGCTTCTTTATTAAGGTTTTCAATTACATTACCACCTTTTGTGATAAGCTCAGTAATTATACGAGAAGATCCTCCCCCTAATATTTCATTCAATACTTTAGTAGCTAAAGTAGTATTTCCCTTTACGGGTTTCATTA
>CAZBVD010000055.1:0-9287 GCA_964495235.1 uncultured Dysgonomonadaceae bacterium
TGAAAGCCCATTGTGTCCATTGGTAGTATTTAGGGTCGCTAGTACGAATTTCTCTGTCCCAATCATATGAAAAACCTATTTTATCTAATTGCTCGCGATAGCGTGCTATATTTTCATTGGTGGTGATGGCTGGGTGTTGACCTGTTTGTATGGCATATTGCTCGGCGGGAAGTCCGTATGCATCGTATCCCATGGGGTGCAACACATTAAAACCTTGCAAACGCTTGTAGCGTGAAAAGATATCAGAAGCAATATATCCGAGTGGATGCCCCACATGCAAACCTGCTCCGGATGGATAGGGAAACATATCTAGTACGTAGTACTTGGGTTTGGATGAATCTTCTGTTACTTTATAGGTTTGGTTGTCTGCCCAATAGGCTTGCCATTTTTTTTCTATTTCTCCGAATTTATATTCCATAGTTTTCTAATATTTTCTTGTTTTAAATAGGCCGGCACAAAGGTAGCTATTTATTGGTTTATTTGAAAAAGAAGAATTGGATTAATCAATGGACAATTAATAATGGTTAATGCCGAGATGCGGGGTACGAGGTGCGGGGTACGGGGTACGGGGTGCGGGATGCGCGATTCAATATCTATTGTCATTCTGATACTCCACCCATTTTTTATTGGACCTACCCCTACTTCTTCACCTGCACCTCTCTTCAATTACTGCTCACCAATCCCGTAGGGATGAAACCTTTGTAGTAATAGATAATGACAATGTAAACAGAATCCCGATAGGGATGGCATCCTTTTTTATGCACATTACAAAATTATGTCATTCTGAACGCAGTGAAGAATCTGCTGAATGGTTTTGAGGAAAATTAGCACACAGATGACGTTAATGCGACTGATAAACGCAGATAGATAATGGTGAATGGTAAATGACGAGATTCGTGTTGCGAGGTACGGGGTGCAAAGAAATAATGATTAATTGTTAATGGTTAATGCCGAGATGCGGGGTACGAGGTGCGGGGTGCGAAATTCAATATCTATTGTCATTCTGAGACTTCGCCCATTTTTTTATTGGACCTACCCCTACTTCTTCACCTGCACCTCTCTTCAATTACTGCTCACCAATCCCGTAGGGATGAAACCTTTGTAGTAATAGATAATGACAATGTAAACAGAATCCCGATAGGGATGGCATCCTTTTTTATGCACATTACAAAATTATGTCATTCTGAACGCAGTGAAGAATCTGCTGAATGGTTTTGAGGAAAATTAGCACACAGATGACGTTAATGCGACTGATAAACGCAGATAGATAATGGTGAATGGTAAATGACGAGATTCGTGTTGCGAGGTACGGGGTGCAAAGAAATAATGATTAATTGTTAATGGCGAGGTTCGTGTTGCGCGATTCAATATCTATTGTCATTCTGATACTCCACCCATTTTTTTATTGAACCTACCCCTACTTCTTCACCTGCACCTCTCTTCAATTACTGCTCACCAATCCCGTAGGGATGAAACCTTTGTAGTAATAGATAATGACAATGTAAACAGAATCCCGATAGGGATGGCATCCTTTTTTATGCACATTACAAAATTATGTCATTCTGAACGCAGTGAAGAATCTGCTTAACCCTACTGACACTGCCGCTCGCGACGTAGCAAATAGAAATTAAAATATTAAATTAGGAAAAGACGTTGCATATATATATGTGGTCTTTTTTGTGTAAACGTATTTGAGGGCTGAAGCACTTCCTGGGAGTGGTGTAGCTCCTGCTACGCCTTTTATTTATGTGAGGAGCGAGAGCTCCACACCTCCTAGAGAACGCCATACGAAGGGATTCGTACGAAAGCGGCACTGAAAAATAATTTTGGTGAAAACAAATAGCATCACCCTTACGGACGCCCTAAATAGGCGTCTCTTTGAAATAAGCAATACATTCTTTTTATCCTTGGCTTGTAAATAATTGGCTTGTAAATAAATTATGCTAACCCACAATCATTAACTGCCTCTTAACTTGCCTCAAATTTTAACTTGCCCCTGTTGAGCCTGTCGAAGCATTAACTCTTAACTCTCTGCTCCCCAACCTATAAAACCTATTCCCTAGTTCCTAATCCCTAGTCTCAAGCCTCGAGTCCCGAACCTCGCTTTTAACCCTCTACTCCATCATTCTATTATACTCATTCACAATCATTTATTTGCCTCAACTTTTAATTTGTCCCTGCTGAGCCTGTCGAAGCATTAACTCTTAACTTTTCGTTCTCAACTTCTTTTCAATTTAATAATGCTTATCTTTGCAAAAAAAATAACAGAAAAGATTAAATAAGATGAGTTTAGAAAAGAATTTACAAGCACGTAGCAATGGAACATGCGAAATGTGCGAAACAGCAGAGGCTACTAACATATACAATGTATCTCACGGTAGTGGTGCTGACATTGATACTAATGTGCACGTGTGCGACAAATGCTTGGCGCAAATAAATATTACAGAAGAGTTGGAAAGTGCTTATTGGGCCACCTTCTTACCCAATACTATGTGGAGCGAAGTGGCTGCAGTGCAGGTATTGGCTTGGAGAATGCTTAACCGCTTTAGAAGTGAAACTTGGGCACACGACGCCCTTGAAATTTTATACTTAGACGAAGACAACTTGGAGTGGGCAAAGGCTACTGGCGAACACCTTACGGACATAGAGGACACACTTCACAGAGACTGTAATGGCGAGTTGTTGTTAATGGGCGACTCTGTGAGTTTAATCAAAGATTTGGATGTGAAGGGCTCAAGCATAAATGCTAAAATGGGTACTGCGGTAAGAAACATTCGTCCTGATCCGAATGACCCAACGCATATTGAGGGTAAAATTGATGGTCAGAGTATTATGATACTCACAAAATTTGTTCGCAAGATAAACTAATAGAGCAACCTATACGTTTATATGAGATACAAACAATAAGAAAAGAACAATTATGAGATTATCTATTTTTTTATCTCTGTTTTCTCTGATGATAATGAGCTGTGGCGGCAATAAAAAAGCCGACGATGATGCTACTGCCAATAATGATAAAGCTATTGAGCAAGCAGATTTTGACCAACAAGTTGCTGGAAAGTATTGGAAACTAATTCTCCTAGAAGGTCAAGAGGTGCAAATGGCAGAAAACCAAGAGCGTGAAATATTCTTTACCCTAAATGATGATGACAAAACTGTGAGTGGATTTGCTGGATGCAATTCTATTACGGGTGAGTATGAACTAGCAGAAGGCAATAGAATTCGTTTCACAAATATCGGCATCACTATGATGATATGCCCCGATGTAGCTGTAAATGAATCGGAATTTATGGAAGTATTTGAGTTGACAGACAATTATACTATTCACAACGACACATTGAGCTTGAATGTAGCAAGAAGAGCTCCGCTGGCAATTTTTGAAGCGGTGTATATGTAGTCTTTCAATTAATAAAAAGAAAGAATTATAAAAAGAGAGATGTAAATGATTACGTCTCTCTTTTTTGTGGCAAAATGTCTCAAACGTGTAGGAGGTAATGGTTAATGGTGGGATTGGTGTTGTGGGGTGTGGAGTTCAATATTCATTGTCTTTATGAACGCATTGAAGAATCTGTCTAATAGTTATACATAAATTCTATTGTAGGCATTGAACCCCACGATTCTGTGGTATATACAATGCTATTCTATGAAACCGTTATCAATTGTCAATAAAAACAACTCCTACAACCATACTATATTCAATAATAGTCAATTATCAACTTCAATCACTGTTCACCGTTGACTACTACCCTATTCCCTATTTTTCTAATTCAGCTCTTAATTCTTAATTATTGTCCCTGCTACTCAACATCTAACGTCTATTTCCTAGTTTCTAAACCCTCTTAACTTTTAATTATTAAATCAGAAAACGCTTTAAATTTATCACTATTAACTTTTAATTCTCTTTTGGCATTTGATTTGTTTTAACTTTGTAAGACAAACAATAATTATATTAAAGAAGAGATAAATTTAGTTTGATACAACCTTTTGTTTAACAACATAATGCATAGATAATCAAATTAATTGCCTAATTTATTCAATTATTTTTCAGCTAACAGTAAACATTTCGACTATAGCTTTGCTCAACAATTATTAATCAATGATAAACAAAACAAGAATACTGTTTTAATGAATTTATATAACGAAGTATCCTTTGCAACCAGTAAGCTTATAACAAAGAAGTATAGTACTTCTTTTTCTATTGCGGTGAGCAGTCTTCCCAACGAGATGCGTCAGGCAATATATAGTGTATATGGTTTTGTGCGACTAGCCGATGAAATTGTTGACAGTTTTCATACAGCAGATCAAGAGTTTCTATTGGATGATTTTGAGAGAGAATATTACAAAACATTAGAACAGGGTATTAGTATGAATCCTGTTTTACAATCGTTTGGTATAACTGTAACTAAATATCGGTTTCCAAATGAGTTGGTTGATTCTTTTTTGAAGAGTATGAGAGCCGATTTGAGTAAACAGGTATACGATAGCAATAGCGAGTTGGATGTTTATATTCATGGCTCAGCCAATGTGGTGGGGCTAATGTGCTTGCTTGTTTTCTTAGATGGCGACAAAAAAAGGTACAACGAGCTAAAAGATTCGGCTATGAAGCTGGGGTCTGCTTTTCAGAAAGTAAACTTCTTACGCGATCTTAAAGCGGATGCTCATGAACTAAACAGACTTTACTTCCCAAATGTTGAAATAGACAACTTTACAGAAGAGGTGAAGCAGCAATTGATTAAAGATATTGAAAACGACTTTGACGAGGCTGAAAAAGGAATAAAAGAACTACCAGGAAAATCGAAGTTAGCTGTGTACATAGCATTTGTATATTACAAAAAACTCTTGCAAAAGCTAAAACAAACACCAGCATGCAAGATTGTGAAGACGCGCATAAGAGTGCCTGATGGTATTAAATTCACTTTGCTGGGTAAGGCTTATATGAAATATAAACTGAACTTGATTTAATAATATATAATAGACAATGTACTGAAACAACTAAAAAAATTGAATATGATGGTTCTCTATATTCTTATTGGCTTAGCTGCATTTTTATTTATGGAGTTTATTGCTTGGTCAAACCATAAATACCTGATGCATGGTGCATTATGGGCATGGCACAAAGACCACCATAGGGGCGACAGCAAGAAGGCTAAGATGCCGCTAAATACCGAAGCAAAGCATTTAGAAAAGAACGATAGATTTTTTATTATGTATGCTACTCCCGCAATAATTCTTTTGATTGTTGGGTTTGCTTTAAATATTCCATCACTTGTAGCAATAGGAATTGGTATAACTGCTTATGGAGTGACCTATTTTATTATTCACGATGTGATTATTCATGAACGATTGCCTCTTCCATTTTTATACAACATGGATAACAGCTATATAAGAGCAATAAGAAGGGCTCACTTGGCACATCACAGGCCGAAAACAAAGAAGGATTTTCACAATTACGGATTACTTATTTTTCCTAGCAAGTTTTTTAAAGAGTAGCATATGTCGTTATACACAATCATTCTTATTGCATCTATCTCTATACCTTTTTTATTGAGCTTTGATAAAAAAGTGCAGTTTTACAAGCAGTGGAAATATCTGTTGCCTTCTATTATAGCCATTGCGCTATTTTATATTGTGGGTGATATCTATTTTACTAAAATAAGTGTTTGGGGATTTAATAGAGATTATCTTTCAGGGGTGTTTTTATTTAATTTACCTATTGAGGAGTGGCTCTTCTTTATTGCTATACCTTATGCAAGCATTTTTCTGCACGATGTGCTACATGCTTACTTCCCAAACTTCCGATTGCCCAATTATGTGTCTAGACGTATCTCTATCTTCTTTTTTGTAATAGCATTGGTGGTTTTGTTGCTCAATCTAGATAAAGCATATACTGTTTATATAATGATTGTATTCTTGGTAGTGTTTGCTCTTTCCTATTTTGATAAAACCGACACAATAAGTAGATTCTATTGTACATTTTTAGTAATACTTATTCCTTTTATTTTAGTAAACGGAGCACTCACAGGTGCTTTCACAACAGATCCGGTTGTTTGGTACGACAACACACAAAACCTAGATGTAAGACTGATAACTATACCTATTGAAGACTTTGCATATGGATTTACAATGCTTCTCTTAGCAATAATGCTACGCAACAGATTGAAGAAAGTAGAAGGATGAGCAAAATTAATAAAACACGTGAGTTCTTTTTAACTAAACAGACAACCGTAACCGTGCTATTGGCCGTTTTCTTTTCGGTAGGTTTGGTGGGTATGCTACTGCCTGCTAGCAATAGCTACTTTATGCAACTAACTCCTTTTGCTTTGCTACTAAGCTTTGCAGTGCTTGCACTATCGGACCAAAGCAGGCAGAGGGCGAAGCTGATTGCCTATCTGCTGTTTATATACATAACATCATACGCCATAGAAGTAGCGGGTGTGCACACAGGATTGTTATTTGGCGCTTATGCCTATGGCGACAATCTGGGTATAAAGCTATGGGAGACACCCTTGATAATTGGTGCTAATTGGTTTTTCTTGGTATATACAACTGCAGCTATATTTGAGAAAACAAAGATGCATACTTCTATGAAGATACTGTTGGCATCGTCATCTATGCTAGTTTACGATATTGTGATGGAACAGGTAGCACCTAGAATGGATATGTGGAGTTGGAAAGAAGTAGCAGTGCCATTCCAAAATTATGTAACTTGGTTTGCTATTGCAGTTGCATTTCATATAGGGTTGAAATTGTTGAAAATAAAAATAAAGAATGGCTTGGCTTTAGCAGTTTTGCTTTGTCAGTTTATTCTTTTTGTGATACTATATCTATTCCTAGCTCAATAGTATGATTATAAAAGCAAAACATCACTTTGTGATTCATCCAATATTTAAACTATTTTCGCGGGTGATGATAAATAGTCACTTCTCGCATGTAGAGGTAATGGGCAATGTAGATGTTAGCAGCAATCGTTCTATTTTGCTTATTTCTAATCATAGTAGCTGGTGGGATGGTTTTTGGCAATTGTATTTAAACATGAAGGTGTTTAAAAAGAAGTTCCACTTTATGATGCTTGAAGAGCAATTAAGAAAGCATTGGTATTTTAATTATACCGGAGGATTTTCTGTGAGGAAGTCGGCAAGATCGGCAGTTGAAACAATACAATATTCAGCAGAGCTACTTGCCCTCCCCAACAACTTGGTGTTGATATTTCCACAAGGAAAAGTGGAGTCGATACATAAACACAGTTTCACCTTTGAAAAAGGTATTGAGAAGATTTTGGAGAGAACAAATAGAGCTGATGTACAAATTGTGTTTTTGGCGAACTCTATTGATGATTTTATTAATAGAAAACCCGTTTTGCATCACTACATCACGGAGTATATAGGTGAGAGCATAGACTATAGTGAACTTGAAAAAAGCTATAATGCTTTCTTCGCAAAGTGCATAAAGCAGCAAATAGACAAAAAGGTGTAAATGGAATATATTGCCTATATAGTAATTATATTTACCGCTATTCAATTGATAGTTGCTTTTGCTAATTTTGTTTTCAACCAAAAGATGGAAGAAAGCAGCGCAAAAGGCACAATGATTTCGGTGTTAATTCCTGTAAGAAATGAAGAGCAGAATATCATGAAATTATTGAAAGATATGTCTGCACAAGATTATCATAATTATGAGGTTTTGGTGTTTGATGACCAATCAATAGATAGCACTGCCAAAATTATAACTGCGTATATGCAGAGGGATAAGAAAGTAAGGCTAATTGAGTCTAAAGGATTGCCGAATGGGTGGATGGGTAAGAATCATGCATGTCATTCGCTTGCTATGGAAGCCAAAGGAGACTATTTGCTATTTTTGGATGCTGATGTGCGAATTAAGCGCAATATGATTGGTAAAACAGTTAACTTTGCTCATAAACATGACCTGAATTTAGTCTCTTTTTTTCCTAAACAGATAATTGAAAGCGTAGGAGAATATGCATCCGTTCCAATAATGAACTACATTTTGCTTACACTATTGCCACTGATATTTGTGCGAAAAATAAGCTTTCCATCCATTGCAGCAGCCAATGGGCAATACATGTTTTTTGATGCAAAAAACTATATGAATCTATTACCGCATCAAGTTATGAAAACAGAAAAAGTAGAGGATATTAAAATAGCACACTATTACAAACATAAGAAACTAAAAATTGCATGTCTGGCAAACGAAAAAGATATAAAGTGTCAGATGTATAGTTCATACAAAGAGGCAGTGAATGGATTTTCTAAGAATGTAACCACCTTCTTTGGTGGATCAACATTGTTGTCTATTTTGTTTTGGGCAATCACCACTTTAGGCTTTATTCCAATACTCATGGTCTATAATACTGTGGGATTGGCAATATATTTAATTGCCATTTTAGTTATTCGTATACTGGTGTCGCTAACAAGTAGCCAGTCTGTAAGTAAAAATATCACCTATTTGTTGGCACAACAAATCTCTCTTGGATTAATAATAATAAAATCTATTAAAAACAGATTGAAAAAAGAACATATATGGAAAGGAAGAAACGTTATGTAATAATAGCACTATTGCTTGCCTTTAATTTATTCACGCTATCGGCACAATATAAGAAGGATATCTACAATTCTTATATTAATAGCAATATGGATGGTTGGAAAATGGTTATAGATGAAATGGAGCGAAAGCAAGATAAATCCGACACTTTTCTTTTAGAGTTAATCAATTATCAATACGGCTATATAGGCTTTTGCATGGTAAATGATGATAAAAAACAGGTTAAGGAATATTTAAAGATAGCAGAAAACAATTTAGATAGATTGAAAGAAACAACTGTAAATCCTTCTTATGTAGAAGCATATAAATCTGCATTTTATGGCTATGCCATTGGGCTAAGTAAACTGAAAGCACCTTTTGTAGGACCTAAAAGCGTGAATGCTGCTCAGCGATCGATGGAGCTGAACCCATCTAATCCGTTTGGGTTTATTCAGTATGCCAATGCACAGTTTTATATGCCTCCAGTATTTGGTGGCTCAAAAGAGGAAGCAATTAAATATTACAAAAGGGCGCAAGCTATTATGGAGAAAGATCCTGAAATGATAAAAAACGATTGGAATTATTTAAATCTACTCGTAAATATAGCTGAAGCGTATACCCAGATAAAAGAATATGACAAAGCTGAAGCGTATTATAAACTTATCTTGGAAGTTGAGCCCAATTTTCTTACAGTAAAAAATGAATTATACCCCACCTTTATAAAAAATAGAAACAATGAATAAGAATAA
>CAZBVD010000056.1:0-2761 GCA_964495235.1 uncultured Dysgonomonadaceae bacterium
CTTGCCATTGCTTTAAGCACAGTTGCATGTAGCACAGACAAAAAACAAACTACATGGGAGAACAACTCTATTGAAGCAGCCTCGCATCAGTTGAAGTTTATGACAGAATTGATTGCTGATTCAGCAAAACTACCCCGATCTATAAGAAATGGTGAAGTTCGCCTTGAAGGAATCCACGATTGGACGAGTGGGTTTTTTCCAGGTAGTTTATGGTATATGTATGAGTTAACTAATGACGAGTATTTTAAAACCGAAGCTCAGAAATTTACTAACCTATTACATGATTTGAGATACTATAGAGGTACTCACGATTTAGGTTTTATGGTGTTTTGCAGTTATGGAAACGATTATCGTATTACAGATAGTGATGCAGCAGTTCCGATAATGATTGAAACTGCAGATAATTTAATAAGTAGATTTGATGAGACTACTCAAACTATCCGTTCATGGGATTTTGGAGAATGGCAGTTTCCTGTAATTATAGATAATATGATGAATCTTGAATTGCTTTTCTGGGCAAGCGAATATACTGGAAATGATAAATATAAAGATGTAGCTATTCGTCACGCTGACACAACAATGAAATATCATTATCGTGATGATTACTCTTCTTATCATGTGGTTGACTATGATACAATCTCTGGAGATGTAATTTCTCAAGGTACTTTTCAAGGTTATAGCGATGATTCAATATGGGCTAGAGGACAAGCTTGGGGCTTATATGGTTATGTTGTAATGTATAGATTTACAAAGGATCAAAAGTATTTAGACTTTGCCCAAAATATCGCATCTCTTATTATGGAGAATGTTAAAACAGAAGACCTTATTCCTTATTGGGATTACGATGCTCCTAATATTCCCGACGCTCCACGTGATGCTTCTGCAGCTTCTGTTACAGCATCAGCACTTCTTGAACTTTCAAAATATGTAGATAATGGAGATGTTTATTTTAACTATGCAGAAACTGTGCTAAAAAACTTGTCTAGTAATCCGTATTTAGCAGAAAAAGAAGATAATCTAGGATTTATTTTAAAACACTCTACAGGTAATCTACCTAACAATTCAGAAATAGATGTACCTCTAAATTATGCCGACTACTATTACTTAGAAGCACTTAAACGATACATTAATTTTTAATTATAAATAAAATGAAAAAAACAGCAATTCTTACTTTTGCCCTATTTTTTTTCTCTCTTGTAGGTTTTTCTCAAACTTTAAATAAAGAAGTTTTTGAATTATTGAACTTGAACGCTAAGGGACTTGAAAAAGTTAAAAGCTTTCATGAACAAGGAGATGACACTAAAGCAGCAAAAGAACTTTTGAAGTTTTATAAGAGTAGAACTTCAATTAATCATCCTGATATAGATTTAAATAATTTGAAAATCAACAAAAATGAACAGAAGTGGGCTGACGAAGGCCTAGAACATAAGTTTTTTGCTCATAAAGGCTATCAACCTTCCTACTTTTATGGAGATGACATAAATTGGGAGTATTGGCCAGTAGAAGACAATGAACTGCGTTGGCAACTACATCGTCATAAATGGTGGGCACCAATGGGTAAAGCTTTTCGTTTGTCAGGAAATGAAGAGTATGCCAAGGAATGGAAATTACAATACTTAGATTGGATTGAAAAGAACCCTTTGATTGAAAAGAAAGGCAAGGATCTAAGTGCTGAGGATAAGAAAATAATTGAAAACATGCGTTTCTCATGGCGTCCTTTAGAAGTAAGTCATCGTCTTGAAGATCAAACAAGTCAATTTCTACTTTTCATAGAAAGCTCACATTTTACTCCAGAGTTTTTATCTCAATTCTTAGTTAATTACCACAAACATGCTGAACATGTTTTGGCTAATTACTCAAAAAGAGGTAATCACTTACTTTTTGAAGCTCAAAGAATGTTATACGCAGGTTCGTTTTTCCCTGAATTTAAAAACGCGGAAAAGTGGCGCAAAAGTGGTGTTGAAGTATTAAGCGAAGAAGTAAAAAACCAAGTTTATAATGATGGTATGCAATATGAGCTTGACCCGCATTATCATTTAGCGTCTATAAATATCTTTTATAAAGGCCTGGAAATGGCTGATATAAATGGTTTTAGAAATGAGTTTCCAGATTATTATCTTCAAACTGTAGAAAACATGATTGAGATTGTATATAATCTATCATTTCCTGACTATACTATGCCTTGCTTTGGTGATGCAAAAGCTATGGATAAAAAAGGAATGCTTAAGAACTATAAAACATGGCAGCCTGTATTTCCAGAAAACAGTTCATTAAAATATTTTGCAACTGATAGAAAAAAAGGTGAAGCGCCAGAATATAATTCTAAAGCTTTTAAAGATGGCGGATATTACATTTTCAGAACTGGTTGGGATGAAGATGCAACAGCAATGATATTTAAAGCTGGTCCTCCTGCATTTTGGCATAATCAACCCGATAACGGAACGTTTGAGTTGTTTATTAATGGTCGCAACTTTTTCCCAGATTCAGGTGGCTATGTATATGGTGGGAGTGATGAGGTTTTAAAAGAGCGAGATTGGTTTAGACAAACAATGGTTCATAAAACTCTAACTTTAGATAACAAGAATATTGAAGAAACAGACTCACAGTTGTTACTATGGGACATATCTAATAAGGATATGCAAAAAATAGTTGTAGAAAACCAGAGCTATAAAGATCTTTTACATAGACGCGCAGTTTTCTTTGTTGATGAGTCATTCTTTGTGATTGTAGATGAAGCTGAAGGTGATGCATTAGGAAAAGT
>CAZBVD010000056.1:2861-9230 GCA_964495235.1 uncultured Dysgonomonadaceae bacterium
TATAATGAAAAAATATTATTCTATAATACTTTTATTATTTGTTTTTTTAAGTGGTCTTATTGCACAATCAACAATACATCTTTCACATACCACATTGATGCATGAAATGCGTACAACTCCTTCTCCTCTAAACAATGAGGTTGTTTCAGAACGAGCTGTTAGTTTTATGTGGCCTCTTGAAGCAGACAATCAAGATATTTCGACTGGATTAGACGGAATGGAGTCAAAAAAGAAAAGAGTTGATAAGAATAAAATCAGTTATCAAATTCGATATTCTCAAGATTCAGAACTCAAAAAAGACTTGCAATTAGTTACAACTAAATGGCCGTTTTATAATCCTTCTGATGATTTAGCTGCTGGTGAGTGGTATTGGCAATATGGCTATGTAAAGAATGGTGTTACTAATTGGTCTGATACTCTATGGTTTACAGTAAAAAACAACCCTGAAAAGTTTACACCTCCTTCTTATAAAACATTAATTAGCAAACTCCCTACAACGCATCCTCGTGTTTGGGTAGAAAAAGATAATTGGGATACATTTATCAAGGATAGTCACAATAAGCCAGAGCGTAAATGGTATTTATCTGATGCTAAGCCTGTTCTTGATTATAAAATAGAGCATTTCGACGATCTTTTAAACACACGTAATGCTCATGAAATAGAAGATAAAGTAAAAAGAAACTCATTATTAGTTAGGGAAAGTCGTCGCGTTATTGATAAAGAGGAGAAGAATGTAGAAGCGTTAATTCGTGCATATCTTCTTACAAAAGAAGAACGATATTTTCTTGCTTCAATGAAAAGGATAAAGGAAGTTCTAAGTTGGAAGGATAGCGAAAACATGAAGGGTGACTTTAACCCATCGGTTTTACTTTCACTATCTTCTATGGCTTATGACTCTTTCTACGATTTGTTGTCTAATGAAGATAAGGCGATGCTTTTAAATGAGATTAAAGATATTGGCACTCAGTTTTACAATAGATTTAATAATAATCTAGAAAATCATATTGCTGACAATCATACTTGGCAAATGACTTTGCGTATTTTCACTATGGCTGCATTTGCTAGTTATGGAGATTTACCTGAAGCAGATTTATGGACAGAGTATGCTTATAATCTTTGGTTGGCACGTTTTCCTGGATTAAACAATGATGGAGGATGGCACAATGGTGATTCCTATTTTCATGTAAATATTAAAACATTAATAGAAGTTCCATACTTTTATAGCCGTGTTACTGGTTTTGATTTCTTTACAGATCCCTGGTATCAAGGAAATGCTATGTATGTTATCTTTCAGCAGCCACCCTTTTCAAAATCTGGCGGAAACGGAAGTTCGCATCAAACCATACTTACACCAAGTGGAACACGTGTTGCTTATGCTGATGCTTTGGCTAAGTTGACCAATAACTCTTATGCTGCAGACTATGTAAGAACAATTGAGAAAGCTGAACCAAATATATTAAAATCGGGATTTTTATCTAAATCTGGCGATTTGAGCTGGTTTCGTTTGCAATGTGACAAACCGCTCCCAAAAGGAGGAAAAGGTTTAACAGATTTGCCTTCTGGTTATGTTTTCCCCAACTCTGGTCTTGCATCACTTATGTCGCGTTGGGATGATATCTCTAAGAACACTATGTTGTCATTTCGTTCAAGTCCATATGGTTCTACATCACATGCATTAGCAAATCAAAATGCATACAATATATTCTATGGTGGTCAACCAATTTTTTATAGTAGTGGACATCATATCAGTTTTACTGATGAACACAGTATTTATTCTCACAGAGCTACTCGTGCACATAATTCTATATTAGTAGACGGGATGGGACAGCGTATTGGCACTGAAGGTTACGGTTGGATTCCCCGTCACTACATTGGCAATAGAGTTTCATATATTGTTGGCGATGCTTCTAATGCATATGGAAATGTAATTTCTCCTCTTTGGCTTAAACGTGGAGAAGCTTCAGGATTAGAATACAGTCCAGAGAATGGATGGGATGAAAATCGTTTGAAAACATTCCGCAGACATATTGTAGAGCTAGGAAACACCGATTTGGTCTTTATCTACGATGAACTTGAAGCAGATAGCCCCGTATCATGGAGCTACTTATTGCATAGTGTTAAAGACAAAATGGAGATTAGTGAAAACAAAACCCATGTAGTTATTACAGGAAGGAATAAAAAAGGGATCTCAAATGCACATCTTTTCTCAAGTGATAAGTTAGTAACTGATCAAACAAACGATTTCTTCTATCCTGCCATTAACTGGAAAAGAGCAGATAGTAATGGTGTCTTCCAGCCATATGATAATCACTGGCATTTTACAGCAAAGTCAGGGAAGCACTCTACTTACAGGTTTGCAACTATTATTGATACACATAACAAGAAAACCAAAAGTGTTGCTGTTAAATTTGAAAGTGGTAAAATTATTTGCGGTGATTGGCTCATAGATGCTAATCTATCAACAAAAGGAAAAGCTTACTTTTTGATTGAAAACAAGAAAGAGAATATCTCTATCAATTATGACGATGCAACTCGTATAGTTGAAGGAGGTAAAGTAGTATTGTTAGAAGATAAATTACCTGAACTTGAAATATAAAAAAAATATTTAGTTATGAATTACAATATGTTATTACCCTTAGTTCCTTTAGCTCTTTTGTCATCATGTAAATCTACAGAGGAGGTAAAGAAAGCCCCGAACATAATTTTCATTATGACGGATGACCATGCAACTCAAGCTATTTCTGCTTATGGTAGCAAGTTAATAGAGACTCCTAACATTGACAGGATTGCTCAAGAAGGTATGTTGTTTGAGAATTGCTATGTAGTAAACTCTATATCAGGACCCTCACGAGCTTGTATTCTCACAGGTAAGTTTAGCCATGAAAATGGGTTTACAAATAACAGCTCTGCATTTGATGGCAGTCAGCAAACACTTCCAAAAGTTTTACAAGAAAATGGCTACCAAACAGCCATGATAGGTAAGTGGCATTTGCATACAACTCCAGAAGGTTTTGATCATTGGAGTGTAATTAGTGGACAAAACGAACAAGGAGACTACTACACACCCGATTTTATGGAAAATGGTGAGCATATAGTTGAAGAGGGATACGTTACAGATGTTATAACAGACAAGGTTATTTCTTTTATAGAAAACAGAGATGAAAGTAAACCTTATTTTGTAATGTATCATCAAAAAGCGCCCCATCGTAATTGGATGCCTTCACCACGTCATTTAGGAGTTTTCAACGATACTGTATTTCCAGAACCAGATAATCTATTTGATAACTATGAGAATAGAGGCAGAGCTGCTAAAGAGCAAGATTTATCTATAGCTAAAACATTACAAGATGATTGGGACTTAAAGCTTCTTACAAGAGAGGAAATGTTGAAAGACACCACCAACCGTTTGTACGAGGTTTATAAAAGAATGCCAAGCGATGTTCAAGATAAGTGGGACGAAGCTTATGCAAAGCGAATTAATGAATTTAAGACGTTAAACTTAAAAGGAGATGATTTAGTAAGATGGAAATATCAGCAGTATATGCAAGACTATTTAGCTACAATCCTTGCTGTTGATGAAAATATTGGCCGTTTACTTAACTACTTGGAAGAAAAAGGAGAATTGGATAATACAATTATAGTATATACTTCCGATCAAGGATTTTTCTTGGGTGAACATGGATGGTTTGACAAACGCTTTATGTATGAAGAGTCGCATAGAATGCCATTTATTATTCGCTATCCTGAAGCTATCAAAGCCAATACAAAAACATCGGCTCTATCCATGAATGTTGACTTTATGCCCACATTCTTAGACTTAGCTAATATTGCTATTCCTTCAGATGTTCAAGGAGTTTCTCTTAAACCATTGTTTGATAATGATGGAGCAGTTGGTGATGATTGGCGTAAAGCTGTTTACTATCATTACTATGAGTATCCCGCTGAGCACTCTGTTAAAAGACACTACGGTATAAGAACACAGGATTTTAAACTAATACATTTCTATGATGATATTAATGAGTTTGAAATGTATGATTTAGTTAACGATCCAAGTGAGATGAACAATGTTTATGACAACCCTGCTTATGCTGATAAAAGAGCTGAGTTAACTCAACAACTTAAAAAGACACGCGAGCAGTATAACGATAATAGTATGCAATTAAAAATTAATGATAACTAAGAACATGAACCACAAAATATTTTTGTATTCAGCAGCTGCTTTTGTAGCTTCTTCGTTTCAGCTTAAAGCTGAATCTGTTGAGCCAGATAGGCCTAATATTCTCTGGTTAACTTTCGAAGATACAAGTTGGTTTGAATTTGGTTGTTACGGTAATAAAGATGTAAACACTCCCGTTATTGATGGATTAGCAGAACAAGGAGTTCAATTTATGAATGCTTGGTCGGTAGCTCCGCAAAGCTCACCTGCTCGTTCTTCGCTCATTACGGGTAGTTATGCTACGTCGTATGCTATGGATCTTCATCCTGTACCTTTTGACACACCCGAAAATATATTCTTTCCTCAATATTTGCGTGATGCAGGCTATTACTGTACAAATAACAGTAAAACTCATTACAACACTACCGAAAATCATAAAGGGTTTTGGGACGAGTCTAGTAAAGATGCATCTTACAATAGTACGAGTCGTAAAGATGGGCAGCCTTTCTTCGCTGTGTTTAATACAGTTACCTCTCATATGGGTCGTATTCGCACACATCATACTGATGGTAGAAGGGATTATACTCAATCAGGAATTTACCCAGATAAATTAGACTTACCTTCACATTTACCCGATTTACATGAAATACGCATAGATTATGCTGCTCACTTAGAAGCCGTGCAAGATGTAGATGAGTGGGTAGGTTTTTTTATAGATGATCTTAAGGATAAAGGCCTGTATGATAATACAATAATTTTTGTGTTTAGTGATCATGGTGGATGTCTTCCAAGAGGTAAAGGTTACCTTTTTGAAACAGGGCTGCATGTACCATTAATAGTTCACTATCCACCTAAATGGAAGCATCTTTCTCCAGTGGGAACTTCTGTAAAAGATGAGAGATTAGTTGATTTTACAGATTTAGGGCCTACCGCTCTTAGTCTTGCAGGAGTTAAACCACCAGCACATATGACAGGGGAGCCTATTAGTGGTAAGTATGCTGTTAAAGAGAAAAGCAACGTTCAGTTTGGCTTTGCTACTAATCAATTGCATCATTTTATGCCAAATAGGGCAGCAACAGATGGTAGATTTAAGTATATAAGAAGTTATATACCTTACAAGCAGTTTGCTTTAAGAAACTATTATCAGTGGGGCATGCCTTCAAATAAAGCATGGGATAGCTTTGTGTTAAACGCATGCAATGAAGACTCACACTATGGACAACCTTATCAGCATCATAAAGCTGAAATGCTTTTTGATTTAGAGGCAGATCCATTTGAAATAAATGATCTTTCAAACAATATGGAGTATCAAGAACAGCTTACTTTCTTTCGCAACCAAATGTCTAATCATATAACAGAGACAAAAGATTTAGGCTTCTTTATACCTACATCAAGAGAGGAAGTAAACTTGTATAACAAAGTAAACAAAGAAGGATATCCAATCGATGAACTACACTCATTAGTTGAATTGGCTAGCATGTCAGAACTCAAGGATGTTCATCTACTTGAAAAAGCTTTATCAAGCAACTTACCAGATATGCGATACTGGGGAGCTGTAGGTTTTGCACAATTAGGTGTTACTGGTAAATTAAATGGTGCACCTGAAAGCCTTATAGCATTATTGAATGATGAAAATGCATATGTTGCCTCTGAGGCTGCTTATGCTCTTGCCTATTTAGGTTATGAAGAAGAAGTGATTAAGCGATTAGTCTATCCTGTAGATGAATCTGATAGAAAGATAGGATATTCATTGCTTGAATGTATTTCATTAGATAGGGATATGAAAGACCTGATTCTTCCTTATGTTGATGAATTAAAAGAAAAATCAGAATCATTGCCACACTTGCAAAATGAAGATGCAGGATTAATGGCCCGCGGTATTTTAGTGAATCTAGGGTGTCTAAATATACGTGATTTACATGGCAAGGATGCTTATGATGTTGGCCTAAAGCTCAATAGAGAACGTCGACCAATGGTCCCAACACCATAATAAATGGCAATTAAAAGATGATATATATAGAACACAAACCTATTTAAATTGGCTGCGGTAACTAACTTTTTCGTATCCGTAGCCAATAGTAGGTTGGGTATTTACTTATTTTTAAAAGAAGTATTATTATGAGAAATGCAATTGGAATTGATTTAGGTGGAACATCTATTAAATATGCTTTGGTAGATGAAAATGGTGCTGTTCATTTCGAAAACACTATTCC
>CAZBVD010000057.1:0-9199 GCA_964495235.1 uncultured Dysgonomonadaceae bacterium
TAGCCATCATCATGATTATTCATGCCATTGGGTCAGACAGTATTATCGATGTTATTTATAGAATGGCATCCTACACCTATGGACCATTGCTGGGGTTATATACAGCAGGTCTTTACACAAAGTTGAACCCAACAGACAAGTATGTGCCTTATATAGCCATTGTTGCTCCCATATTGTGTTACGCACTTGAGTTGGTAATGATGAGTGCGTATAATTATAAAATGGGATACGAAATGCTACTTATCAATGGTGCGCTTACAGTATTTGGATTGTGGATGATATCGTTGAGGAATAAAAATATTGTACCTTTGTCAACTTCAAGATTATAACCCGTATTAGTTGCGTTTTTAGCTTTGCAAAGTTGCAAGGCGTCAAACTCCGCCAATATAGCAATCTATTATTTTTTAATAATTTGATGAATAATGCGGAATAAACAACAGATAAAAAAATAAAACAATGATTATAAAAAGTGCAGAATTTTTAATAAGCAGTCCTGATTATAAGGGCTGTCCGCAAGATGGTAAACCCGAATATGCCTTTATAGGGCGTTCAAATGTGGGCAAGTCGTCATTGATAAACATGCTCACCAATCGCAAAGGATTGGCCATGACATCGTCCACTCCAGGAAAAACAATGCTTATCAACCATTTTTTGATAAACGACCAATGGTATTTGGTCGATCTGCCTGGCTATGGCTATGCTCGCCGTGGTAAAGATAGCCGCGAGGAGTTGAGGGTTTTAATTGAAGACTATATTTTGGAACGCTTGGCTATGACATCGCTCTTTGTGTTGGTAGATAGCCGACACAAACCACAAACCATCGATTTAGAATTTATGGAATGGTTGGGCGAAAATGGCATTCCTTTCTCCATTATATTCACAAAAGGAGACAAACAAGGGTTTGGCAAATTGAAAATGAATGTAAATACCTACAAAAAAGAGATGTTGAAATCGTGGGAAGAGTTGCCCCCAATGTTTATTACATCGGCTGAAACTGGTTTGGGAAAAGAAGAAGTTTTAAAATATATTGATACTGTGAATAAGAGCTTGTAGTTTTGGGTATTGTAGATCTAAAAAAGTATAAACACCTTGATGTTCCTGAAATCCATACTCTTTAGATTGTGTTTTTATGAGTTAAATTTCGAATCTACGACCCTAAGATTCAACAATGAAGAGTTGAGTTTTTAAATCTATGACTCAAGATTTTAAAAAAGAGAGTTAAAGCTCAAAATCCACGACGCAGGATTTGGGAAAAATGACATAAAAGCCAAACTCAATCTCAAAGAATTTGAAAAAGATGAGTTAAAAGTCAAATCCTAGCACAAAGGATTTGACTTTTGTGAGATGATTATAGGATAATATTACTATTTAATGCGTCTTGCTGAAATAATTCAACGCCTCCTCAATCATTGCTCTATCAGCAGTTTGATTAATCTCTATCTCCCCAATATCAGAAAGGAGCGTAAAGTTGATTGTGTCTCCTACATTTTTCTTATCGTGAATCATGTATTGATAGAGAGTGTTAAAATCTTCATGAGCGAAAGCAAATGTACCATAGTGTTGACGGATAAATTTGCTTGCTTTATTGAGTGTTTCTTTAGGAAATCCACATATCTTGTGAGAAAGGTACAACTCTGCTACCAAACCCCATGCAACAGCATAGCCGTGAGGTATAGGTCTTTTGTTTTCTAAGGCAAAGCTTTCTAAGGCATGGCCAATGGTGTGGCCAAGGTTGAGTGCTTTGCGAATATTCTTTTCATAGGGATCTTTCTCTACAATGCGTTGTTTAATGAGTACCGACTCCATGACTAAGTCGTTTAGCAATGTATAGTCAATATCTTCTATATTAAAACTCATGGTTCTATTCCAGATATCTTTAGAATCTAGCAATGCATGCTTTATCATTTCAGCATATCCAGAGAGAATATCTTTTTTAGTGAGTGTGTTGAGGAACTGGGCTGATATAATTACATGTAGTGCAGGGTGGAAAGCTCCAATCTCATTTTTGTATCCACCAAAGTTGATGCCTGTTTTGCCTCCAACTGATGCATCCACAGAGCCAAGCAGCGTAGTGGGGATGTTTATGTAGGAAATGCCGCGCTTAAAAGTAGCGGCTGTAAATCCTCCCAAATCAGTAATCATGCCTCCTCCCAAATTAATAAGTAATGAGTGACGAGTAGCACCATTAGTGGTTAAGAAATTCCATACATGAGCCAAGTTGTCGAGGTTTTTGTTTGAGTCGTTGGCTGGTATAACCACTAGCTTTGCCTGCATTACTGCGGCTATTGACGAAATGAGGGGATAGCATTTGATATTGGTGTTTTCGTCTGTTAGCACAAACAGTTTATCGTAAGTTATATTGTTGAGAACTGTCGTTAAATCGTCTGTTATATTGTTGCTTTTAATGACTTGTTGCATTGGTTTTTATTTGAGAGCATTATAAATTTCGTCTTGTATGCGTTTGCGCGTGTTAAGTGTGTGTAATCTATTGGGTGATCTGCTTGGATGCACCCTGTTTGAGAGGAAAATGAATATCATCTGATTGTCGGGGTCTACCCAAAAACTTGTACCGGTATAACCAGTGTGTCCGTATACAGATACGGGTGCTTGCGGACTGGTAGGGCTTAAATTATTATTGCGAAGGTCGGGCTTGTCAAAGCCTAAGCCTCTGCGGCTTGTGCTACTTTTAGTGGTAGTAAATAGGCGCATTGTTTCTTCACTTATTAACTGCTCTCCACCATAACTACCTCCGTTGAGGTACATTTGGTAAATCTTGGCTAAATCATTAGCCGAGGAAAATAGTCCTGCATTGCCCGATATTCCACCAAAGAGCGCAGCTCCTTCGTCGTGTACATATCCCCTGAGTATTTGTTTTCGGAAAAATTGATCGTCTTCTGTTGGAGGGATATTATCGGCACTCATATACTTGAGTGGTTGGAATGTTGTGGTGGTTGCGCCCAGTTTTTTGTAGAAGTTTGCTTGTGTAAACTCGTTGAGGTCTTGTTTCGAAATGTTTTCTACAGCCTCTTTTAGCAACATAAAGTTGAGACAACTGTACGCATAGCTGTTGGGTTTTTTTAGGTCTGTGTTCACAATCTCTGTAATGAGTGTTTTTTGCATCTCTTTGCTAGCAAACATTTTATCGGATACGGGAAGACTAAAAGTGGGAGTGTTTACATCAGATATTAGGTTGCTTTTGAATTTATAGTTTGTACGTCCCCACATACCTGCAAATTTTGCATTGTGTGTTTTTGATCTTCTACTTGTTAGCAATGCACCAGTATAACTATTATTGTCTATTGCAAAAGTGTAATAAGGAATGTAGGGCAAAATTCCCGACTCGTGAAGCAATGCTTTGCGAATGGTGATATTGGCTTTGTTGGTTTTTCTTGTTTCTGGAATAAATTTATCGAAGCTGTCTTGCAAACGTATCTGCTTGGCGTCATACAGTTTCATTATTGCTGGCAAGGTGGCTGTTGCTTTTGTTAGAGAGGCAAGGTCGTAAACAGTTTGGTCTGTTACTTTGTTGCTGTTGCTGCTATATTCAAAGTTCCCAAATTGTTTATCGTAAATAATTACTCCATCTTTGGCTATGAGTATTTGACAGCCAGGATAGGCTTTTTGTTGGATGCCTTCTAGGGCAATTCTTTCTATTGAGTTGAATTGATCTGAGTTGATTCCTACTTCTTCTGGTAGTTGATAGGCTAGTCGTGTTTTAGGAGTTGTGAGTCCATAGTTGACTTTGTACTCTCTAATTGTTACGGGCATTATTCCATCTATGGCTATTCCGCCAAATAGAGCTTGAGCTGCACTTATTTGCGCTTCCTCTTTGTTGTTATGAGCTAGTATTACAGATTGACTGTTAACCATTGATTGGGTGAAGTCATTTAGCTGATAGGGCGATGTGAAGAAAACTACAGCAGATTTTTTACTCTTCAATTGCTCTTGTAGTGCAGTTTCATCGCTTATGTGCTTTGTGTGAATGGAGTAGATGATTATATCATACTTTTCTAGTTCTGATTTTAGGTCTGCTACTTCAATTGTTTGGTTTACTTGAAATGTAGCAACATCGGCATATTTTTTTAACCATGTTTGGAATGGGACAGTGGTGGAGGCCCCAATGGCTACTGATGCAACTTTGTGTTTGTCTAAGTTCTTTATTGGCAGAAGCTCATCGTTGTTTTTCATCAATACAATAGATGAGTTATACATTTTGCGGATGAGCCATTGGGCATAGCTGCTGTTGATGTTTTGAGTTGCTTTGTTGGCATTAATTGGTTTAAAATTGTGTGCGCCTGTTATAAATTTATAGGCGAGTATTTTACGCACCTTTCTCTCTAACATTTCTGCCGAGATGATGTTGTTTTCTACTGCTTCTTTCACCGACTGAAACTCTGCTCTTATATTGGGAACTCCCAAAACAATGTCATTGCCAGCCAATATGGATTTCACACTCATCGAAGCTTGATTGGTAACGCCTTTCATAGCCATTCCATCTGTAAAAGTAAGCCCCGAGAATCCCATCTCTTCTTTCAATAACTCTTTGCCAACCTCTGGTGTAAGTGTTGAGGGCAGTCCTTTTGTGTTGAGGGTAGGAATGTTGAGGTGTGCCACCATCATGCCCGATAGGCCTGCGTTGATATAAGACATAAAAGGGAAGAGCTCTACTTCGTTTAGTCGTTCTCTGTTGTGTGTTACTGTGGGCAATGTTTTGTGAGAATCTTCTGATGTGTCGCCATGTCCAGGAAAATGTTTGGCTACAGCCATCACTCCACCATCTTCTAATCCGCGTGCATAGGCTATACCTTTAATAACTACATTTTGGGGACTCTCGCCAAATGAACGGTCACCAATAACAGGATTGTTGGGATTGCTGTTTACATCTAATACAGGGGCAAAGTTGATATGGATTCCTAACTCTTTACATTGGCGTGCCACTTCTTTACCGTATAGGTAGAGTAGCGAGTCGCTTTTGATAGCACCCAACACCATGTTGCGTGGGAATTCTGGTGCATCGGTTAGTCGCATATTCAATCCCCACTCACCATCTAGTGATATAAAGAGGGGTGTTTTACTCGCTTTTTGTGCATAGTTGGTCAAACTGGCTTGCGTAGCAATTGTTCCTTTTGAGAAAAGAATGCCCCCAATCTTTTGTTCGTCAATATATCGTTTTATAAGATTTTTGTTTGCATTAGTATTGTGCGTATTGGCTATAACCATAAACAGTTGCCCAATTCGCTCATCCATGCTTAATGATGAGTAAACAGAGTCTACCCATGCATTCATCTCTGCCTTGTTGGCTTCTCTATAAATATTTGGTTGAATTTGTGCTGTTGCTATTTGCAATAAGAGCACAAATACAACCAATAAGTTTGTTTTTTTCATTTTTAGAGTAGTCGGAGAATATGTTTTTGAAGTGTCTCTTATTTTTTATCTACTGTGCTTAGCTCCACGTCGATACGTCCAACATAAACACCACGGCCATTGGTTTGGTATACCAACACTTCTTTGCCATCTAAGTTATTACGAATAGCTGGTTCGGCCATAAAAGTGTGACTGTGTCCACCAATTATAATATCTATGTTTCTTGAGTTTTCTGCTAATTCCAATTCGGTGCTTATCCCTGTATGCGATAAAGCTACAACCATATCGCAGTTGAGCTCATTGCGTAACATTGCAGCAGTTTTATTAATGGTCTCTGTAAGAGGAAGAAATTTCACCCCCTTATAATTGGTAGATGCTACCAATCCTTGGGGATTGATATTTGCACCTAAAATGCCTATTTTAACTCCATCTTTATAGATTATATGGTAGGGTTTAATGATATCTGCAATTTCAGTTGCAGAGAAATCATAGTTAGTGCACACTATTGGAAATTTGGCTCTCTTTACTACATTTGTTAATACTTCCATACCATAGTCAAATTCATGATTGCCAAGAGTAATTGCATCATATTGTAGTATGTTCATAGCCTCTACTTCTACTTCGCCTTTGAATAGGTTGAAGTAGGGGGTTCCTTGTAGAAAATCGCCTGCATCGAAGAGTAATACGTTATCGTTTTCGTTGCGCATTTTTTCTACATAGGCTGCTCTTCTAACAACACCGCCCAAGTCGGGGTTGTATTGATCGGTTTCTGGAACTGGCTCTATTCTACTGTGTGTATCGTTGGTGTGGAGTATAACAATGTTTTGTGACTGTAAGCCAATTGCTATACCAAGGATAACTACTATTGTTAAAATATATCGTTTCATATCTTTTTGTTTGTTTATTCAATTGTTATTCTACCATCAAGTTGCGATGAGATTTGTTTGCCTTCTGCTGTCTGTTTGCGCACATAGTCTATCATAACATCACGCAGTGTAACCCCCGTGTCGTTTATTGATACTGCATCTCTAAGTGCATTCATGCCATTGTTGCCATCGGCAAGATAGTCAATACTAACCACATTGTATATCTTGTTTGCATCTATAGATTTGCCATCGAGTGTAGCACTCTTTAGTTTTCTATTGTTTATCACTAATCGTGCATTTGATGAAATACCTTTTCCTCCAATACGAGCATAGGCTTCAAATATTTTGATAAGATCTTCACCTTTAACTTCTAAGAATGTAATAGTGTTGTCGAAAGAGTACACCTCAAATAGGTTGCCAAGTGTGACGTCTCCTTTGGGTAAGGTGGATCTGTGTCCGTTTACATTCATAATAGAAACATCAGCTCCGCCTTTCATATTCTTGTCTCCATAAGCCTTCATAACATCAGATGTTAGGTTGGTGAGTAAACTCTCGGGGCGTCCCTTTTGCATAAATTCAGAGGATATTCCCAATACTTCATTCATCTGTTTATCGAGTGTGCCTTTGTATTTATCTACAAATGCTTGCATTTCTGCATGAGTGCCTAGCTCTTGATTCATTTCTATAATTTGGCCTGACATTTTTACTATAGCAAATTCTTCAGGTGCTCGTTTTTCAGCGTGTTTGTAACTATCGCACGAAACAACTAGCAAAGTTGTAAGTATGTATAAAATCCATTTATATTTCATGATGCATAATCTAAAAAGGGTGGTTTATTTGTTATGTTTTTAATGTGAAAGCATATTTTTCATCAAAAATAATAATTTTAAGTCAGTCTTGCACTACAATTGCAACAATCATACTTATAAACCGTATATGGGGTGGGTATGTTCATTTGGCAACTTGCCAAATTTATAACGGTTCTGTTATTATACAAGTATAACAATCAACTAAACTGCATAAACTGTTGCTATATTGAGTTTCCTGGGGGGGTGGGAATTTGCAAAGAGAACATGCCTTTGCTTCTCCTAATAGTTTTTGGTTTCTCAGCCTTGGCTACTATTATTTTTAATGCTTAAATTGATGTTTTACATTACACTTTATCTTAATTAATAGAGTGTATGGGTGCGCATTGTGTGTGTTTTTACTTTTATAGGTTTAAATAAAACTTCTTATTCGATAACAACTTCTCAACTATTATGTTGTAAAATGCTATGATTAGAAGATAGATGGTTTATTTTTTTGGATATTGGAATAATAAAATTAATTTTGCACTTCTGAACTAAATAAATGAAACTGTTCTAAATCGTTTGATTTTCAAACGCCAAAGTTTCTTCAATACAAACATAGAATTTAATAACTAACATAATAAATAAAATCATTGGGATGAATGTAACGCTCAATAAAACTGATAATGTAAACGGTGTTATTTCCATAGAAATGGAAAGAGCCGATTTTCAAGGAAACGTAGATAAAGCGTTGAATCAATATCGACGTAAAGCAAGTATACCTGGTTTCCGCCCTGGAAAAGTACCGATGGGAGTAGTAAAGAAACTATATGGGTCGGCTGTTTTAGCCGAAGAGGTGAATAAGTTGATAAACTCAACTCTAACCAATTATATTCAAGAAAACAAAGTACTTATTTTAGGAGAACCATTACCAAAAGATGATCCAGACAAAGAACTTGATCTTGAAAAAGACGAGAAGTTTACTTTTGAGTTTGAAGTAGGGTTAGCTCCTGAACTTAACTTGACGTTTGATAAAAACGATACGTTGCCACTATATAAAGTTACACTTGAAGACGATTTGCTAGAAAAGCAAATAGAAGGCTACAAGCAAAATTTTGGCACATATGATAAGATTGAAGAGTCTGCATTAGAAACCGACCTTATAAAAGGTAAAGCAGTAGAATTGGAAAATGGCGAGCCAAAAGAAGATGGTATTGTTGTTGAAAATGCTATCTTAATGCCTTCGTACATTAAAAATGATGAGGAAACAAAAAACCGTTTTGTTGGAGCAAATGCTGGTGATGAGGTGATTATAAATCCTAAAAAAGCTTATGGTAATGACGCTGAAATTGCTTCGTTCTTAAATATTAAAAAGGAAGATGTTGCTGAGGTAGCTTCTGACTTTAAATTTAGTATAGAAGAGATAACTCGTTTTAAAGAAGCTGAATTGAACCAAGAGATGTTTGATAAAGTGTTGGGTGAAGGTGTTGTTGAAGGCGAGGAAGAGTTTAGAGCTAAAATTAAAGAATCGTTGAGTAATCAATTTGCTCCAGATGCTGACTATTTCTTTATGAAGGAGGTTAGAAAACTGATTCTTGAGAAAATGGAAAGCACTGAGTTTCCAGAAGAGTTCTTGAAAAAATGGTTGAAGCTAACTAATGAACAAGCTACCGATGAGTTGATAGAGAAAGACTTCCCTAACATTCTCAACGATATAAAATATCAAATTGCCAAAGATAAAATTGTTACTGAGAATGATATCAAAACTGAAGCTTCTGATGTGCAAGAGCTTGCATCGCAAGTAGCACAGTCACAATTTGCACAATATGGAATGAGCAATCTTCCAGCACAAATGTTGCAAGACTATGTAAAGAGAATGCTTGAGAATGAAGAAACGGTGAAGGGCTTGTTTGCAAGAGTGGTTGAAAATAAAATTGCTGCTTGGATGAAAGAAAACATTACGCTTGAAGAGATAGCAATTACTTCAGAAGAATTCTCTAAACTTACTGTAGCAGAAAACCAACAGTTTGATAAGGCAGAGGTGGAAGAAGACGCAGAAGAGATAGAGGAAATAGAAGAAGAAAAAGAAAACGGAGAAGAAGAAAAATAGTTGAACAACTAGACTCTCTACTTTCTGATACAGATATAGCGCAGAAAGCTTTTGCAGTTGAAAAGCAATTA
>CAZBVD010000058.1:0-8995 GCA_964495235.1 uncultured Dysgonomonadaceae bacterium
AAGTTTAGATAAACTAATCTTAACTGCTGCCAACAAGGAGTTGGTATTGCTAGGCAAGGCGAGTCATAGCACCCATGAGCACTACTTATGGCGCGATAAGATAAGTAGAAGGCTTATAGCAGAAAATGACTTTAGCTTTATTGCCGTAGGAGGCGATTTTGCAGGTTTAAATCATCTCAATAGGTATGTGAAAAATTTGAATGGCGCAGTAAGCTCTGCAAAAGAGGTTTTGTTAAAGCTTAATAGATGGCCAAGTTGGGGTGCTCCAATGAAAGAAATGACTATTCCGCCTGCTATTTCCAATAGCATAGAATATAAGTTGAATCAAATAGACCAAGAAAAATTTTACATGATTTTTGATGAGGAAGATCGCAAAGAAAAAGATCTAAAAGCAATGGGCAATAGAGCAGTGGGAGTAGTATACAACCCAAGACAGGATAAGAGACAATTTGAGCCCACTATAGTACAATTTCGCTACGACGCTTTGTTCTTTTTTAACAAAACAACGGCTTTACGAGTTTTGAAAAGGTAAAAATACAGGCGCATCAAAAACATAGCTCAGTAAAACTCAAACATTCCATAAAACTATCGCAAGACTAAAACAAGAGGTAAGCAAGCATTTACACACAATTGATGTTCAGCACCTCCCACCACATTTAAGCTTACAAGACAATCTCTATGGATCTATGGAAATGAAAAATAATAAGCAAAATATTTAGACATAAAAAAAGGGCGGATTCGCCCTTTTTTTATGTCTAAATATTTTGTACTAATTCAAAAAAAGCTTGTTCAATTTAGTTGCTTTCTTGTTCTTGTTGCAATATCATAGCAGTATCTTGTGCAATAGTCAACTCCTCATCAGTAGGAATAACTACTACTTTTACTTTAGAAGTTGGCTTGCTTATCACTGCCTCTCTCGAATAGGTAGCATCATTCAGCTCATCATCAAGCTCAATACCCATATACTCCATGTTGTCACACACTGCTTTTCGCATAATTGGCATATTCTCGCCTACTCCACCCGTAAACACTAAGATATCTAATCCACCTAATACGGCAGTAAAGGAACCCACATATTTTTTTATTCTATAGTTGTACATTTTCAATGCAAGTATAGCACGTTCCTCACCGCGCTCAACAGCATCTTCAATTTCTCGCATATCCGACGATACACCAGAAATACCCAATACACCAGAGAATTTATTAAGCAATGTAGAAATCTCTTGTGTTCCTAAGTGTTCTTTTTCCATAAGATACGATATAACACCAGGATCGATATCTCCTGAGCGAGTACCCATCATCAATCCCTCAATAGGATTCATGCCCATACTGGTGTCAATAGACGCTCCGTTTTTAATTGCAGCAGCAGATGCGCCATTTCCAATATGTGCAGTTATAATACGTTGCGAATCATAAGGCACATCTAAAAACTCGCACACTCGTTTGGACACATATCTATGACTAGTGCCATGGAACCCATATCTACGAATATTGTGTTTTTCGTACAACGAGTATGGAAGTGGATAGAAATATGCATAATCTGGCAAAGTTTGATGAAAAGCAGTATCAAACACTGCTACCTGTGGTGTACCTGGCATCAACTCGTTAATTGCATAAATACCTTTCAGGTTAGGAGGATTGTGCAAAGGAGCTAAATCTATGCACTCCTCTATCATATTTGTCACCTCTTCGTTTATGAGCACACTCTCGTTAAACTTTTCGCCACCATGAACAACACGATGCCCTACAGCATGAATTTCTTCAAGTGATTTAACGCAACCATACTTCTCGCTTATCAACACACCAAGTATGTACTCTATTCCAGCGCGATGCTCTAACACTTCGCCTTCCAGCAATACTTTTTGTCCACTTGGCAATTCTAGCTTTAAAAACGAGCCTGCTAATCCTATTTTCTCTACACCGCCCTGTGCCAACACTTCATGTGTGTGCATGTTGAACAGCTTATATTTAATCGACGAACTTCCACAGTTCAATATCAATATCTTCATTTTTCTTTTTTTTGATTCTGACTAAAAAATTGCTTTGTTAACTCCAATGGGTTTATCACCATCGTAAATATAAAACCCTTTACCAGTACGTACCCCCAATTGCTGAGAGCGATACAATTTCCAAAGTATTGGATTTGGTTTATATTTCTTATCGCCATAGTCGTTAAACATGGCTTCCATAAGAGAAACGAGCCTCTCAATGCCTACAATATCAGCTAAGCGGAAAATTCCGAAGCGCTGCCCATAAACCACCGTAAAAGTTCTATCGATATCTTCAATAGTTGAAACACTCTCTAGCAAAATCTCGCATGCCTCATTAAGCATGGCTGTAACTAATCTAAGACTTGCATTTCCGTTACTTTCATTTATTTTATGCGGAGTATAATTGATAAGCTTTGCAAAAAGCATTACCCTGTCACTAACTTCTTGCGAAGTATACATTCCGCTTACAATCTCAAGCACATTGGCCCCTGGGTGAGACACTGGAAAATAAAGGCTCACACAGCGTTCTTTGTGCTCAAGCTCTGCAGCTAACTCACTTATAATTACAGTTGATCCATTGGTTGCAATAATTGCATCTGGTTCTAAAACCTCTTCAAGCTTCTTAAAGATATTTTTTCGTAACTGTGTGCTTCTTTTTCCTTTTTCTGAATAACGACTACACTCAACAACAAAGTCACATCCCTTAAAATCATCATAAGACAATGTTGGTTTTATGCGATTCATTATGCCTCTCTTCTCTGCTTGAGTAAGACCCCAATTCTCAACCTTTGTAGTTAGTCCATCATTAAGCTTACCCATTACATACTCAATGCGCTCATCCGACTCTTCCATGAAAACCACGTCGAGCCCTGCAGAGGCTGTTAAATTAACAATGTTTCGCCCTTCTTTTCCGCATCCTACTACACCAATCTTTGAAAACAACGATCGTTTAGTGTCCTGAGCTGTCAAACTTAGACCAAACTGCTCTAGCGGTTCTTTAATTAACTCTCCCATATGTTTGATTTATTTATTCTTTTTATTCTCTATTGCTTGGTTAGCTGTTACAGCAACCATTCTATATATATCTTCAACAGAACAACCACGCGACAAGTCATTTACTGGCGCAGCCATTCCTTGTAATATTGGACCAATAGCTTCAGCATTACCCAATCGTTGCACCAATTTGTAAGCAATATTTCCAGCTTCTAAAGATGGAAAAACCAATACATTGGTTTTACCTTCCAATACACTTCCTGGAGCTTTTGAGTTGCTTACCGATGGTACAATTGCAGCATCTGCTTGTAGCTCACCATCAATCAGCAAGTTAGCATCAATCTCTTTTGCTATTTTTGTTGCCTCAACAACTTTGTCTACCATTTCGTTCTGTGCACTACCTTTTGTTGAGAAACTCAACATAGCCACTCGTGGCTCATCTTTCATCAATGCACTCCATGTTTGAGCAGACGATACCGCTATTTGAGCCAACTCATCGGCCTTTGGATTAGGCAGTACAGCACAATCTGCAAAAAGTAGCACCCCATCTTCACCCAATTCTGGCAATTGAGTAAACATCAAGAATGCGCCCGATACAACTCTTATACCAGGCTGTGTTTTAATTATTTGCAATGCAGGGCGCAACACATTTCCTGTTGTATTTTCTGCACCTGCTATTTCGCCATCAGCATCACCATTCTTTATCATTAAGCACGATAAATACAATGGATCTTCTACAAGTTTTTCAGCTTTTTCGGCTGTCATTCCTTTGTGCTTTCTCAACTCGATAAGTAAATTTATATACTCGTCTCTTTTGTCATGCTCAGTTGGGTCTACAATTGTTGCTTTTGAAATATTGTGAAGATCCAAAGACTTCGCTTTTTCCTCTATCTCAATTGCATTACCAATGAGCACAATTTCTGCTACACCATCTTCAATTAAAGAGTTGGCAGCTGTTAACGTACGTTCTTCCAAGCTTTCTGGCAGTACAATACGCTGTTTATCACTCTTAGCACGAGCAATAATTTTGTCTATTAATTTCATAAGAACCTATTTTGATGTTTTGTATTAGTAGCTAATAATATATGAATAAATTGCTCTAAACAATTCGATTCACACAAAAATAGTAAAAAAAAAGCAGTTAGCGTTAATTATGGCAATACAAAAAATATTTTAATGGAATAAAAATGCTTTAAGCATTGTTATTGACATTTTACAGTATAAATAGAATGCATAAACCTGGTCATTTATGTTAAATAAGTATCGTAAAAAAACACATATTTTCTCCAAAATACGGCTGATGTGTAGCGTTGTTTCTATTTTCAGAATCAGATACTAGTTAAATTAGCTACTAAACCAGCAAGTAAACAACTAAAACAATAGTAATGATATTTTCGTAATTTAAACAAACTAGAGAATAAACTAGAAGAAAGGATTAAACGATAGAAATATAATGTAGAAATTAGCAAGTTGACTACCGAGATAAGAATAACTGGTATGCCAATCATATTCTCCTAGATATACTTAAGAACAATCCATTGCACTACTAACATGTGAATTAAAATAAAAAGAAGCTCGTGTATAAAAAGCAATAAGGCAGCTAAAACTTAGTAAAAAAGGAGTAAGGAAGAAGGAGTAACTGAATGAATAGCAATGTGCAAACTTTAAAAAGAAAACTAGGGAGTATCTCAATCTGGAAGCTATAAGTTCACCACCTTCCCCAACCCTGCAAGATCACCTTCTTTTTGCCATTCTTTATAACCTAATCAACTATGCTGTACACTCTTTCACCACTCTTTACAGTTCATGCAAACATGTTGTTCATCTTTTTGTCACTCTTTATAAATCATGTTGTGGTGTTAATTGCTCTTCCTACAGTTTATACAAAGAATCTTACTGCTGGGCTATATCTTCTTAACTCTCTGAAAAGAATCCTACACGTAAGATACCTTTTCTGTAGTCTTTAAAACAAATCCTACACGTTGAGCATCTTTTCTACAGTTTTTAAATCAAATCTTACACGTCAGTCATCTTTTCTACAGTTTTTCAAAGGAAACCTACACGTAGGTCAACTTTTCTGCAGTCTTGCAAAAGAATCCTACACGTCGGTCGCCTTTTTTGCAGTCTTTCAAAGGAAACCTACACAGGGGAAATCTCATAAAAACTCTATACTTTCAATCCTAGGCCTAGGATTTTGCATCTACACTCTGTTTTTTTCAATCCTACACGTAAGATTTGACATCTACACTTTAAATTTTGCATCCTACACGTAGGATTCGACATTTACACTCTATATTTTTAATCCTACATGTAGGATTCGGCATTTATACTCTGTTTTTTCAATCCTACGCGTAGGATTTGACTGTTATACTTGAAAAAGCGTGACCGACGTGTAGGATTTGACTGTTGTACTTGAAAAATCGTGGCCTACGTGTAGGAAATGTTATCACTACAAACAAAAAAGCACCCAACAAGCACAAAAGGTTGTAAATTGAAAGTAAACAGCATCTAAAAAAGAGGAAGTGTTACAAGGGCGTTTTTTCCTGTTTTTTGCAAGGTGATGCTTTCTCTATTTTGGTTGCAAGTTGGAGAGATGAATATTTTTGGCAGAAGCCTAAATAAGAGTGAGGTGATTTGTGTTTTTTATGGGGTGAGAGAAAATATTAACCCGAAAAACGTGAATAATACAAGTTAACTAACCACACTAATTACTCAATTGGTCTTTCCAATACAACTAATGCTTTGTTAACATATGCTTTTCAAGCAAGTGATGTGCTTTTACTAAAATCGATGCCAAAGCATCTTTAAATGCTACCCCACCCTTTGTGCCACTAGTAATATCTGCAACATGAATATGGTCGCCAATACCCAAGCGAGCGACTATTTTATGCTGTTTTCGCATCGGTTCAACAGGAGTCATTGTTTCGTTGTTAAGCAAAACAGATTCACCTTTTTCAAAACCAATTTAAATTCTTTCAGTACCAAAATCATTAATTTTTCAGGCAAGATACCAAACGACTTCAATGTTTTTACACTACCCATACTTGTGCCCCATAATCCTTGGTTGATAGAGTATTTTGATTGTTCTCTTGAAAACTAGAAGCATGTGATAGTCAATCTTTTGTTGTCTCAACAACTCTAACCCCCTTACAAGAGGAGCTATTTGCACATTGAGTACAAGAACTTCAAAAACAAAGTCAAAACAAATTTGATCATTTACCGCACCAGTAATGCCATGCGCTATAAAGCATCGTCGCCAAACAACTCTATCTACTTCTGATGGGACAATATGTGAAAATATCACCCTCATTTGATATTGCTAAAGTAAATATAATATGCTCGTCTTTTACAATATTATCTGTTATTCCATCAAAATATAGAAAAAAGATATTTATCTGGCTGTTTTCCAGAAATTTTACAAATTTCATTAGAAAAACAATTGATATTTTCAATAAAAAAGACTATATTTGTTCTAGCTAACATGAGATGGTGTTTTCTATTTCGTTTTTTACTGCAAACAACTCTGTGCTGAGTTTTTGTAGAGACTACCCAATATCTTCACACCATAAGTACTCAATAAAAATAAAGAAAAGATTATGACTCAAGAGATGAAGTATCGTGCCTACACGTTACATAACTATAAAGAAATTCCACAAATTAAAAATCTGTCTCCACAAGATATTGAAGCAATTGAAGTTGTTGGTAGAGTTCTACCATTTAAAGCAAACAACTATGTTGTTGAACAGCTAATTGATTGGAATAACATACCCAACGACCCTATATTCACACTCACCTTTCCACGAAAAGAGATGTTGTCGGAAGAACACTACAATCAAGTGTTAAATATGCTCGACGACGATTCGAGTACTCCCGAGTACAAAGAAGCAATAGACACAATACGCAGAACCCTCAACCCCAACCCTGCAGGGCAAGAGCACAATATTCCTACTTTAGAAGGAGAGAGTTTAGATGGAATGCAACACAAATATAGAGAAACGGTACTTTTCTTTCCAAGCCAAGGACAAACTTGCCATGCCTATTGTACTTTTTGCTTTAGATGGCCACAGTTTTCAGGCATGAACGATTTGAAATTTGCCATGAAAGAGGCAGATTTGTTACACCAATACTTGTTGCAAAACAAAGAAGTAACCGATGTGCTTTTCACTGGTGGTGACCCTCTCACAGCTACAAGCAGAATACTCTCTACTTATATAGAGCCATTGCTCACCGAAGAGTTTGACCACATTCGCACCATAAGGATAGGTTCTAAAGCCCTATCTTATTGGCCTTATAGATTTCTTACTGACAAAGATGCCGACAACTTAATTGAGCTATTTACAAAGGTGAGGGAAGCAGGTAAAAATATTGCTTTTCAAGCGCATTTCAACCATCCAACCGAGCTTGCTACTGACGCAGTAAAAGAAGCAATAGAACGTATTATAAGTACAGGTGCACAAATACGAACACAATCTCCACTACTAGACAAAATAAATAACACCCCTGAAATATGGGCCGAAATGTGGAAAAAACAAGTTGATCTGGGTTGCATACCCTACTACATGTTTATTGCACGCGATACAGGTTCAAAAGCATTCTTCGAAGTGCCACTTGACAAAGCATGGGAGTTATTTCGCAAAGCTTATGCTAGCGTTAGCGGTATATGCCGTACAGTGAGAGGACCAAGCATGAGCGCTTTCCCTGGCAAAGTTGTTGTTACAGGTGTTACGGAAGTAAAAGGTGAAAAAGTATTTATCTTGAGTTTTCTACAATGTCGCAATCCTGAGCTTGTGGGAATACCATTCTTTGCAAAATACGACCCTGAAGCTACTTGGCTTGACCAATTGAAACCAGCATTTGGGGAGAAAGAATTTTTCTACGAAAAAGACAACCTTCTGGGCGAATACTCAAACAGCGAAGATTTGTGGGAGTAGAATAAGCAACCATATAATATGCACCCTAAGTACGCTATAATAGGCAGCTTAGGGTGTTTTTTTATTATACTAACTATACTTTGTTAGAACCAACATATTATAGATTTTGCAATGAGTTTAAAATAATTTGTTAACTTTGAGTTTTCAATTTAATAACAGCACTAATTCAAAGAATAAAGTCAAACATACAGTTCATTCTACAATAAATATAAAAGATTTGACAATAAAACATTCGCTTATATGAAGAACAATAAAAAAACTTTCTCTTCGATTCTTAAAACAATCTCGCAAGATCGTGATAGAACTAATATACTTCGCAACGGAGAACAAAAAACTATAGCCTATCTTGTTCAAAGAGTTCCAAAGTGGCTTACATCTGATGGTCTCACCTTTATTGGTTTATTGGGCAATCTATTTGTTGGCTTATGCTTCGTTTTAGCATCATATTACAACAACTCTATTTTTTTGTTGATTAGTTTACCCGGATTCATTATCAACTGGTATGGCGACTCATTAGACGGACGACTAGCTTACTACCGCAAAATACCACGCAAGTGGTACGGCTTCAGTCTTGATGTAACAGTTGACTGGGTTGGGTTGGCGATGATTGGATTGGGCTTCTTTTTCTACGCTGCACCTGAATGGAAGTGGCTCGGATTTATATTTGTAGTTCTTTATGGTTGGGAAATGATAACCGCACAACTAAGGTATTTAGTTACAGGAAAATACTCTATTGACTCTGGCATTGTAGGTCCTACAGAGTTGCGCGTAGTATTAATGGCTATCATTACTTCAGAGTATTTATTTCCTGGATCTATATACTATCTTGTTGTAATAGCTTGTTTAGTGCTTGTATTCACAAATTTAAAAGACACAATAGGACTATTGAGAATGGCAGACGAAAGAGATGCAATAGAGAGAAAAGAGAAAGCAGAAACGAAGGCAAAAGAAGGCGTTCGCAAGATTGACACATTGATAATTAAGGGTGAGTAACTTTTAGATTTCTTGTAGCACGATAGAATAAAGACTACCTAAGTAATTGACCAATATTTTTTTATCTATACACCTTTATGATTAAAT
>CAZBVD010000059.1:0-8960 GCA_964495235.1 uncultured Dysgonomonadaceae bacterium
TACATGAGAAGGCTGGGAAGCCACGATTTATACTGCAATTTGGAGGAAAACAACATGCTACACGCAGATGGTATAAATTTAACTGGAGTTGGATTAATTCTATTGCAACTAAATTTCACGAATAACAGATACATTGTTATACCACTACTAATAAAGCTATTAACTTTACAATAAAATAGTTTATCAACTAAGATCAAAATCATTTAGACACTTATAGTGGTTAATTGATTCAATATTGTTTTTTCATTGAGAAATAGTGACTATTTTTGTTCATAATACTAACTTTTGGGACCTCAAATGTAAAAAACAGGCCGGAAACATAGAAATAAAGTTAAACACAACACATTTGTCGCACATATACTTGCATAATTCAAATACACTCCTTATATTTGCACTGTGTTTTTCATGGTATTAGATTTAAGGTTAACAATGGAGATTGGTTGTCGTGAGACAACCAATTTTTTTTTATAGATATACCATAAAAACAAATTCACCTCTCTCTTCTTATATTTCAACACAAAAAAAATGACTCACCTGCAATATTATATGCTCTAATTGTTTTTTATTAAACAGTGTGATAACAGGTGCTGCTATGAAGCTATAACAGATATTCCAATAGATATTCTACAGACAGATTGCTCTTACAGAGCTAGAAACCAGCCAGTACACGAAGATCTTTGCTGAATTCAATCTTTAAAAACAAAGCTAAAGAAGCAGGAATAAACAACTATTCACTGCTAATTAGCGTCTCGCCTTGGCAAGGCAGCTCTGTCTATAGAAAACATCATCTCTCACATAACTCAAGCATCGTAGATGCGGCCTCGTAAAGTGGCTAGATTAAACTGTTTTTAATAATAAAACAATAGGTAAAAACACATTTTTGCCAGTGATCTCTGGTCTCTCTCTGACGAGTACCAGTTATAAAAAAAATAGAAGGTACAAGCTTCCCAACTTATATCTCAAAGATAATTTGCATTGTAATTATACAAATCACTTATACTTCTCCCACAATCCAGAATGGATTATCTCTTTTGTATAATCCATTAAGGCATGCAGATCTTTTTCCTCTAAACTTCGTGTAGGGATAGGTTTGTGTATAATCAATTCTAGTTTTCCAGGATTGAGTGTGTAAGTGTTTATTTTCATTACATCGTAAGGTCCATTTATAGTAATAGGCACTATAGGCAACCCCATATCGATAGCAATTTTGTACGCTCCTCGTCTAAATGGGCCAAGCTTCCCATCGCTAGTTCGCGATCCTTCGGGGAACAATATTACTGATGCACCCCCCTCAAGTATTTTTTTTGCTTTTTCAATTGTTTTTATACGCGAAGTCATACTACTATTATCAACAAAAACATGACCTGCAATCTCAGAAGCTTTACCAACAAAAGGCAGTTTACGAAGTGGAGCTTTTTGGATCCATTTTAAATTATGATTAAGAAAACCGTAAGTAAGAAAAATATCGAACGCACCTTGATGATTAGCAATAAACAGATACGAAGTATCTTTATCTAAATATTCGTGTCCGCTAGACTTCACTCTGCAAAGAGAGAGCCAACATGTACATCTTGACCACAACTTAGGTGGATAATAACCCCAAAATTTATTTCCAAATATTGATGAGAAAATTATCACTACAAGTGCAGTAATAAGAGTAAGAACAATGAAAATTGGAACAAGAATAACCCATTGGTACAAAAAAATGAGAATTCGCTTCATAGTAAACTTCGATTGTTTTAAATAATGTAGTGAGCATTGTCTACAAAAATACCTATTTAAAAGATTAACCACCCAATTTGAGAGCATTTTTTAGGGAAAACCTTTTTTTCATGGTTATTCAGAATTTTTCCCTTGAATAATTTCTTTATGTGTTGAATTTTGTGTTTATTTGTGTTACGAATTTAAACTCACAATAATAAAATAAACACATGAAAGAATTTGCCAAAAACATCGGAGTGCTGGTTATGGTTATCGGCGTACTTATATTAGCTATTCCATTTTTACTAAATGGTATGACACACAATCCAACATTGCTGATTGGTTTAATAATAGTTATTGAAGGTTTCTTGGGTCATATTTTTGTAAATAACTTAAAAGACTCAAAAACAGGAAACATTGTTTGGATGATAGTTCTTCTAGTGGTTCCTTACTTTATTTTCTTATTTGCTAAAAAAGCAGCTTACGGCGAAGAACTAAAAGAGCTAAACAGATAGAAAATTAAAGACAAGAAAAACAAAAAAGCTTCGATTAATACAATCGAAGCTTTTTTAGTTTTAGCTACTCACTCATTTTACTTTAGCAATTAAGTAAAGAGAACTTATTTGTTTAAGCGCAAAAAGTCTATTGCATTTTGCAAATCCTCTGGAGTATCTATACCAATAGTTTCGTGTGTAGTAACTCCCACTTTTATTTTATACCCATTTTCTATCCAGCGCAGTTGCTCAAGCGACTCGGCTTGCTCAAGCACACTGGGTGAGAGCTGTGTTATCTGCTGCAAAACATCAGTTCTATATCCATAAATACCAATATGCTTGTAGAAAGTGTGTTGACTTGGCCAATTGGCCATTTCGACATCGCGCAGAAAAGGAATGATAGATCTGCTGAAATAGATGGCCTCCATTTTTTTAGACAACACCACTTTGGGTGTAGATGGATTTTGCAGTGCTGCTAGCCCACCCTTTTGCTCAAATGGTTTCACCAGCGTTGCAATCTCTACCGACTTATCTGTAAAGCATGCTTTAAGCAAATCAATTTGCTGAGGGTAAATAAAAGGTTCGTCTCCTTGAATATTAAGCACAGCATCAAACTGTTGTCCAATCTTGCTGTAAGCCTCGCTGCATCTGTCTGTTCCGCTTCTGTGACTCACAGAAGTCATTACGGCTTTGCCCCCAAAACTCTCAACTGCTTGAAGAATACGCTCATCGTCAGTGGCAACATATACATCGGGTATCGATTTCTTTACCTGTTCATATACTCTCTGAATCATTGGCTTGCCATCCATATTGGCCAATGGCTTTCCTGGAAACCTGCTAGACGCATAACGAGCAGGGATTATAGCTATAAATTTCATTATTCTTACTCTTATTTTTGTTTCTATTGGCGATAGTGTTCGCAAAATTTGGGTTGCTATTTATTACGCTTTAACTACATAAAGTTGGAAACTTCCATATCTGCGCACCACTACCTCATCGCCTTTTTCAATAAATCCTTTTTCTGAAACTGCATCGTAATACTCACCATCAACAATAACTTTTCCTGATGGACGAAGCACTGTTGCAGCAATTCCTGTTTTGCCTACAAGCGCATCGGGCTCCATTGGCACAGAGTAATAGCCCTCTTGATTGGCAAGCAACGCAACTTTTTTAAAGGCGCCTTTTTTGCCAATTCTACTAGATATATATATAATGGATCCTACTCCAAACCCAAGCCCCGCAATAACTGTTAATACTGCTTGATTGAATTGATAGACTGGTATGCCATCAAAATTGAAGTTGACATTACCAATAAGAGCTAAAAACAATCCAGACACAACTAAAAATATGCCGCTAATGCCTGTAAAACCAAAGCCTGGAACAACAAATATCTCAAACACAATCAATATAAGACCCACAACAAATATTAGTACCTCCCAACTTTGCGCATATCCTTGCAAATAGAGGGGTGTAAAATAGAGTATGGATGCAGTAATTGCTATTGCAGTGGGAAGACCTAATCCAGGTGTTTTTATCTCAAAATAAATGCCCCCAACAATAATCATTATTAGAAAGGCTTGCACAACAGCGTTGGTTAGAAAACCCTTTATCTCATCGTAAAACGTGGAGTTGTATGTCTCTATTGTATATTCGGGTAGTTTTAAATATCTATGTACAATTTCATCTATGTTTTCAGCAATACCATCGCAATAATCAAGTTCTAACGCCTGATTGGCAGTTAAAGTGAGCACTTGTGTAGAGTCCACCAGTCCAGGAATAACAACACGTTCATCCACCATAGCTTCTGCAATTTTGGGGTCGCGTTTCCAAACCAAAACAGTATCAGTGCCATGTATAAGCGTGTCTCTGCCTTGCGACTCAGCAGTTGCACGCATAATACCTCGCATATACGATTGGTATTTGTCTGGGGCCTGATTGCCCTCTCCTGTTACAACTGTGGCGGCACCCATGCTAGCACTTGAGCGCATAAATATGCTATCGCATGCAATTGAGATAAGTGCTCCTGCAGAAGCAGCATTATTGTCGATAAATGCAATTACCGGTATGGGTGAGTTTAGTACTGCCGTTCGCATTGAGTCAGCCTCCATTACTCCTCCACCATATGTGTTTATATGTAGCAACACATAATCGGCCTTTTTCTCTTTTGCCTGGTGCAATCCGTTTTGAAGATACACCCAAGTAGTACTGCCAATGTTCTTTTTGATGTTGATTTTATAAATCAACGGTTTGGTATTCTGTGTGAAAGACATCACAGAAAAGAGAAGCACAAACAACGTTGAGAAAAACTTTGTTGTTTTCATTATAATTGATTTATTCTGTCTTGTTAAATAACTCAGTCTTCAATAATTTATTAACAAAAAACTTGAATAATAACAGCTTTATGCTGAAATTATTTATAACAAAGATAACTGATTTTTAAATGAAAATGGTTATTACTATGGAATTAATAAAACCTGGTGTATATTTGCACAATAAGCTTTTTTATATGCACAAAGTATTACTTAGTATAGGTTCTAATTCAAATGCTTGTTTCAACATGGAGCAAGCCACAAACTACTTGCTATCATACTTCCCAAACATTAAGTTTACTAGCGTAATAGAAACAGAACCACATGGAGCAATCTATAAAGACCCGTTTTTAAATGCGCTTGCCTATTTTGAAACAGATATGAGCAAGGAGCAACTACTTTTGCAATTGAAGACAATAGAAAAAGAGATGGGACGACAAGCAGCACACAAAGCCAAAGGAAAAATAATTATTGACATTGATTTGGCTAAATGGGACAATGATATACTAAAACCTGATGATTTTGAGCGCGACTATATGCATATGCTGATGTTGCAAATGCAAGAGATTGTTGATGAGTTTTAGTATTAGAATCTCTGCAGAATAGGTGGTTTTTTTGTATCTATCGAAATACTTTAGTAAGAAAACCGTTGCATGCAAAGGCTCTACAAAGACAGAATGGTTTGAGAATAAACACGCAAACACGATACTTCTACAAGCTCAGTGACCGAGCTGTTGAAGTATTTGCACATTTAAAACAAAACTAGTTTACTCTATTTATCTGTTTCACACCCTTCACCTCTTTCAGTTTTTTTATAAGTGTTTCCAACTTTGATGTATTGGCAATAGATACACTCAATGTACCTTGAAAGAGTCCATCATCAGAATCTATGTTTATAGAACGCAACTGCACACCCTCTTCTTTTGATATAATAGACATGAGGTTGGCTACAATGTTAATATGGTCGTTACCTATCACTCGCAACAAAGTAGTGTAGCTTGACGATGCAGAGCCTTGTCCCGTCCATCGCGCTTTAAGCACCCTGTAACCATAACGAGAGAACAGATCATGCGCATTGGGACAATTCATTCTATGGATTTTGATTCCTTGCGATGATATAAAACCAAATATCTTATCACCAAATATTGGGTTACAACATTTTGCTAATCTATAATCTACGCCTTTCAAGTTTTGGTCAATTACTAGCTCATCTAGCGAGTGCCTATCTTCTGTTTGTGTTTGCAGTTTGAATTGATTTGCACTTCGTTCGATAGGTATTTCATCTACCACATTCTCTTTTTTCTCAAACTCTACATACTTATCAATTATGCTGTTTACATCTACCTTGCTTTCAGCAATAGCAATATAGAAATCGGTAACAGTTTTATAACGTAGTTTTTTTATTAGTTGAGATAAAACAGCCTCATTATAATCTATCTTACGGTTTTTCATTCGTCGCAACAACATCTCTTTGGCAAAATCTATTTGCTTGCCAGCTTCTTCTTTCAATAGCTGTCTTATCTTGTTGCGTGCTTTTGAAGTAACGACAAAGTTTAACCAGTCTTGCTTTGGCGACTGATTGGGCGATGTATTTATCTCAACCTGCTCACCACTTTTCAGTTTATATTTGATGGGAACATTCTTACCGTTCACTTTTCCCGACACACAAGTTGATCCAACTTTTGAGTGAATAGAGAAAGCAAAATCAAGCACTGTTGCCCCTTTAGGAAGCTTTTTTAAATCGCCCTTAGGTGTGAAAACAAAAACCTCGTCATCATACAAATTCAGTTTAAAATCTTCTAGTTTATTTTCCTCATCGGTATCTCTGTTTTCTAATGATTCGCGCATTGTATTAAGCCAATCCTCAAAAGACGATTCTGCCTTGAGCCCCTTATATCTCCAATGGGCTGCCAAACCACGCTCAGCTACCTCATCCATCCTTTTTGTGCGTATTTGCACCTCTACCCATTTGTTGTTAGGGCCCATTACAGTAATATGAAGCGACTCATAGCCGTTTGTTTTAGGTATAGACAACCAATCTTTTAATCGCTTTGGATTGGGCTGATACATATCTGTGATGATGGAGTACACTTGCCAACAATGAGCTTTTTCCTGTTCAATATCAGAATCAAGAACAACTCGAATAGCAAAAAGGTCATATATACTCTCAAAATCTGTTTGCTGCTTCTTTAATTTATTTAGAATAGAAAAAATGGATTTTGTGCGCCCTTTTATTTCAAACTTTAAACCTGTTTTTTCAAGCTTCTCCCTTATTGGATCAATAAACTCATCTATATACTTGTCGCGCGAACGTTTGGTTTCATTTAGTTTTCTTGCTACATAATCATATGATTCACGGTCTGTGTACTTCAAAGACAAATCTTCCAATTCAGATTTCATGCTGTACAAACCCATACGGTGCGCTAGCGGCGCATAAAGGAAAAGAGTTTCCACACCAAAGTCAAAGCGTTCCTTTTCATCCATTTCTTTAGCCTCTCTCATTTGCTGCAAACGCATAGCTAAGACTATAAATATCACCCTTACATCTTGAATAAAAGAGAGTATCAATTTTACATAATTATCCGATTTATCATCAGATTTCTTTGAATCTAACTGATGTACTTTCAGAAGACCTTGGAGTATTACTTTAATTTCATTCCCGAAATATTTCTCCACATCATCTAGCGAAATATAGCTTGCCTGGAGTGCATCAAACAACAAGATAGAACAAACAGTTGCTTGTTTTAATCGTAGTTCTTCTACTGCAATAATAGCAGTTTCAAGAGAAAAAGTGAGCTGGTTGAACAATGCTTCACTATTAAATATTGCATCATCTTGTCTTATAATTGATGTCAACTTACTTACTTCCTGCAACGACATTGTTTCGCGCAGAAAGAGATAAACTTTTTTATATAAGTTGATAAAATAAGTAATATCTATTTTGTTTAAATCTTTCATTGTATAACGTGATTCTTTATTTTGAATCGGAATCTATGTTTTCTATTCTGTAAAAATACGAATTTATATATTTATTCACCGTTAAAATATGAAAAGTATTTTTATAGATTAAGATTAAAAAACCACATTGTTGCTTTTCGCATAGATAAAACAGTGTGCTAATGTTTGCATTTGTGTGGAAAGCACCTTAACACCCCCCTACATGAGCAAGCTATTTATTTACATCAAAACTCAGCAAGAATATTATCAATTCCATGTTTCATTTGAAGATTTTAAAGGAAGTGTATTACTATTTCTTTGTCCAGTAAGAGCTATAACTATTAAGCATTTGTGGGAGACATATAAGTAAATAATATAGCAAGATGGGAGTAGAAAAACAAAATAGGATTACAAAGCTAAAGAAGCAGCGGCACTGTGTAATACTTTGTGTATAGCTCCAAAAAACATGAAATTAAACTCAAATCCATTGGCATGGATTTTGACTTTTATCCCTCATAAGTCAAAAATGCCTCAATTAGATCTGGATTCTATCTGATATAATTCAAAAACGGAAAGATTAGATTTGACTTTTATCTCATATACTTTCAATCTTGCATCGTGGTATTCAACTTTTACGCCTTAATCTTCCAATCTTGCATTGTAGATTTTGAAATTAAACTCTTCTTTCTTCCATCTTGTGTCGAAGGTTTAACTTTTAAGTCATAATTTAGATCACATATTTTTGCTGATGGTCCAAAATAAAAAAAGTCCTTGCATAGCTTGCAAAAACTTCTAATAATATACATTGTGAAAAAAGAGTCTTATTTTTTCAATATCCAAGCATCTCTATACTGTGGATTGTCTGTTTGAAATTTGAGTAGAAAAGTTTGTGCTTCATCTCTATCAGAAAAAGAGGCAGAATACACATCTATTCTTCTGGGTTTTTCAATCATTGAGGCTGAGTTGAAACCTTGACTTTTTAGCTTGCTCAAGGTACTTTCTGCTACCTCCCTCACTTCGTACACACCCACAATAATATAATACTTCTTTGTTGCTGATTGTGATTGAGCAATTGTATTGACATCAACCTTATTGTCATCAGCAGGCAAGTTATTATCAGCTGTAACTGTTGTTGAATGAGTTGCTTTAGCAGCTTGTGTTCTAGAAGGGTTATTGCTAAAAATTAATGGCTTGGATACAATCTCAGCGTATTGGCTATTCGAAGTAGAGTTATTATTGTACGACAATACTACAAAAAACAACACTACCGCAGCAGCTATTGCTGAGGACACATAGCGCATAATAGCTTTAATAGGTACTGCATTTTCATCTTTACTAGGAGCTGATAAAGCTAAAGCTGCTGGTTTTAAACGAGCGTTTGATAAACCAAAAAACTGTGGACGCACATAGTCTTTATTAGGCAAAAAGATAATATTATTTTCATTGTTAGTTCTGAAAACCCCTAAATTATCCCATTCTACCTCTTCACTCTTCAACAATTTGCTTTTGAGCTCTTCGC
>CAZBVD010000060.1:0-8887 GCA_964495235.1 uncultured Dysgonomonadaceae bacterium
CGCGCATCTCTGTAATGGGTGCTAAGCAAGCTGCTCAAGTGTTATGCACACTAAAAAGAGACCAAGCAGCAGCCAGCGGAGTTACCGTATCGGAAGAAGAACTAAAGAAAATTGAAGAAAACATTATAGAGAAATACGAAATAGAAGGTTCGCCCTATTACAGCACTTCTAGACTGTGGGACGATGGCATTATCGACCCCACACAAACGCGAGATGTATTGGGAATGGTGTTAGAAACATCATTAAATGCTCCTTTTGAGAAAGCAAAATACGGCATTTTCAGAATGTAGCTCAACTATATAATTAGAATATGATTGCAATAAAAGAATATACCAACAAGGTTTGTTACATAGAAATTGACAGGCCCGATAAAAGAAATGCTTTGGCAAAAAGCACTATTGAAAAGTTGATAGACTTTTTAAAAACTTCGGGCCACTCACCATACTTCAATGTATTGGTGTTATCGGGAAGCAATGGTTTCTTTTCTGCAGGAGCAGACTTGGTTTGGATGAATGAGGGAATAAAACAAACTGATGATGAAAACCTAGCAGATGCTGGCCTTTTCAATAGCCTCTATCATGAAATGTCTATTTATCCAAAGCCTATTATTGCAAAGGTTGAAAAAGGGGCTTATGGTGGTTCAATTGGGTTGATGGCATGTGCCGATGTAGTTATTACAACACACAATGCACAATTCAAATTTAGTGAAACAGCACTAGGAATTATTCCTGCAACTGTTGCACCCTACATTGTAAAGAAAATTGGCAGTAGCAATGCACGTTATTTATTGCTGTCTGGTAATCTATTTAATGGTGATGATGCTTTGTCATACGGTTTGGCACATATACTTGCGCCTGCGAAAGAGTTAGATAACACTACACGCAAAACAGCAGAAAAAATGGCTGCTTTAGGACCTAAAGCTACTGCAAAAACAAAAGAATTATTGAACTATTTAGAGCAAAACTCATTTAATATCTCTCAGGAGACAAAAGACTATTGTGCCTCACTTATTGCTGATGCTAGAAAATCGGAGGAAGGACAAGAGAGAGTGTCCTTATTTTTCAAAAGAACCAATTCAAACAAAGATGATTGATAACTCAGTAAAATATAAACCCATACACAGACTCTTTATTGCTAATAGAGGAGAAATTGCTGTGCGCATACACCAAACAGCTAAAAATATGGGCATCACCACTATTGGAGTGATTACTAAATCTGAACTTTACACTACAGCAGACGAGGAAGTTTTTATAGAGGGTGATACGCTTGCCGAAACTTATTTAAATATTGATGCAATCATAAATGCTGCATTGGCAAGAAAGGCAGATGCCATACATCCTGGTTATGGTTTTTTATCAGAGAATCCTGCTTTTGCAGAGGCGGCGCAAAAGGCTGGTCTAATATTCGTTGGGCCGACGGCCAATGTTATTAGAGAAATAGGTAATAAAACCAATGCTCGCCTTCTTGCGCAATCTCTTGATATACCTGTAACCAAAGGTTTGTTTGGAACAGTAGAAGAGATATACAAACAGAAGCAAGAACTGCCCTATCCATTATTGATAAAAGCTGCAGCAGGAGGTGGAGGTAAAGCAATGACAATGGTGGAATCTCCCTCAGAACTTCAGAAGAAACTGAAGCAGGCGGAACGTGAGGCTGAAAGATACTTTGGCGATAAAACTCTTTTAGTAGAACAGTTCATTAGCCAACCTCGACATATAGAGGTTCAAATTCTTGCCGACCAACATGGAAACTGTATTCATCTATACGAACGTGAATGTTCTATTCAGCGTCGTTATCAAAAAATAATTGAAGAGTCTCCTTCTCCTTTCGTAACAGATAGTCTAAGAGAAAGGCTTACATCCGATGCTTTAAAGCTTTGCAAGAATATTGGCTACCAAAACGCAGGCACTGTGGAGTTTCTAGTAGACAAAGAAAGCAACCATTACTTCTTAGAAGTAAATACTCGACTGCAAGTGGAGCATCCCGTAACGGAGATGGTTACTTCTATTGATTTGGTAAAACAACAACTCCTCATTGCCATGGGTTTGCCATTAACGCTTTCGCAAGAAGACATAAAAATTAATGGACACGCCTTAGAGTGTAGAATATATGCCGAAGACCCACAAAACAATTTTCATCCTGCTCCTGGAAAGATATTGAGGGTGCAGTGGCCCAATAAGAATTTAGCGCGTACAGATAGTTGGTTTAACGACTCTGTAGAAATTCTTCCAGACTTCGACCCAATGTTGGCAAAGATAATCACCCATGCCCCTAATCGCCTTTATGCAATAGAAAAGATGAACAAGGCGCTACAGACTACACTACTTATGGGGAACATCAATAATATTTATTATTTGAAGAGTATTTTGGAGAACAACGACTTTAAAGCAGGCAATATAAATACAATTTTCTGCGAAACCTTCATTGCCCCTACTCCTGCCCCATCAACTATTGAATCTATAGTGGCTGCTACACTTATATGGCAGTTTAGAACAAAACCCGATGTGAAGAATGTGTGGGATGAAATAGGCTTTTTCCGTATCAGCAAGCAAGCAAAATATTTGATTAACGACAAGTTAGTTGAAGTAAATTACAATAAAGAAGGGGCACAATTAAGCTTTTCGCTCAACGATGAATCATCTAAAATAATTTCAAATATTGTAATTGAAAAGAACAACATGCAGTTCACACTAAACAATAGTGAACATCAATTTAATTGGTTTATTACCCCCGACAATAAACTCTTGTTGGAAAAAGAGACAGAGAGTTGGAGGGTGATTCCACACCATTATCTACCTAAGAATAATGCTAATAGAAAACCTTTAGATACTAATAATAATGAAACTAGTGTGAATGCTCCTATCCCTGGAAAAATAATTGAAATAAATATTCAAGTAGGAGAACATATAAAAGCTGGTGATACCTTAATGGTATTGGAGGCAATGAAAATGGAAAACAGCATACAGATGCCCTATGATGGTATTGTAAAAAAGATATTAATTGCCCAAGGCAATCAAGTAGTAGCGAATGAGCTTTTACTAGAATTTGAGAACATTGAAAAATCAATCAACTAATAACAACAACATTACTATATAATCAACTATGTATATATTCCTTAACGAGAAACAAGAAGAAGAAGAGAGGTTAAAAGTACGCGCATTTGCAGAGGAGGTTATTGCTCCCGAGGCAGCTATATTAGATGAAGAAGAACGCTTCTCTCCCGAACTTACAATAAAAATGGGCGAGCAAGGATTGCTAGGCTTGGTTGCACCCAAAGAATATGGAGGTGAAGAAAAAAACACCCTATCATACATTATTGCCGTAGAAGAGTTGGCAAGAGTAGACAGTTCGCAAGCTGCCACAGTAGTGGCGCACAATAGCCTTGGGCTAATTCCAATAATGGATTACGGAACTACTGAGCAGAAAGATAAATACTTGCCTAAACTAACTTCAGGACGTCATCTTTGGGCCTTTGGTTTAACCGAAGAGAATGCAGGTTCTGATGCGCGTGGAACAGAAGCAACTGCTGTGAGAGACGGAGATGAGTGGGTAATAAACGGAACAAAAAGATACATTACTAATGCCTCTACCCCTCTTACGCTGGGTGTAACACTTCAGGTAATGACCGAGGATAGCAAAGGACGATCTAATTTGACTACTATTTTTGTAGAAAGCGGAACGCCAGGTTTTGAATCTAAACGAATGTTAGGAAAAATGATGTGGCGCGCTGCAGATACAGCACAACTCACATTTAAAGATTGTCGCGTTCCCTACTCCAATCTAATGGGTGAAGAGGGGCAAGGTATTCGTTACATGCTAAAAACGCTTGATGGTGGGCGACTTTCGGTAGCTGCCATGGGGTTGGGCTTAGCACAAGGTGCTTTTGAAATGGCACTTAAACATGCTAAGACTCGTAAACAATTTGGCAGAGCCATAGGCCGAAATCAAGTTATCGGTTTCAAATTGGCCGATATGAGCATGAAACTAGAATTGGCTAGAAACACCCTCTACCGTACTTGTGTATTGAAAGACAACGGAAAGCCTTACGCTAAAGAGGCTGCAATGTCCAAACTCTATACATCTGAAATAGCAAGAGAAATTGCGGACGAAGCGGTTCAGATATTTGGTGGTTCTGGTCTTTTTAAAGACAACCCTGTTGAGAGATTTTATAGAGACCAACGATTATTGCAAATAGGCGAAGGAACTTCCGAGATTCTACGGCTGGTTATTGCCAGAGGATTGGGAGTGTAAATAACATGAATTCATTATACACTAGCAATTAAAAACACCTTATGCAAAACAGAAAAAAAGACCATATCAATCAGGCTTTCAATGCCCGCGTAGAAAAAGATGCAGCCGACAAAAGATTCAACTACGAACCTCTTTTATCAGCCCATCCTGTAGACAAACCAGCACCTTTTAACTTTGCAGGAAAAACCATGCGCTTACCACTTTGGATAAGCAGTATGACTGGTGGAACAGGACAAGCAGGTAACATCAATCGCAATTTGGCACGAGCCTGCAATGAGTTTGGCTTGGGTATGGGAGTTGGTTCGTGCCGCGTATTATTGGAGAATGAAAAGCATTTACCCGATTTTGACCTACGCCACATCGTGGGTGATGCGTCACCTTTTTATGCAAACCTGGGCATTGCCCAACTTGAACAACTAGTAGAAGAGAAAGCAATAGATAAAATATCGAGATTGATAGACTTGTTAAAAGCCGATGGAATAATCATCCATATCAACCCCTTTCAAGAAGCGTTTCAACCAGAAGGAGAGGTTTTCAAACGTCCTCCAATAGACACTCTACAAGAGTTTTTGGAAATTACCAATGCAAGAGTAATAGTAAAAGAGGTGGGTCAAGGAATGGGACCTGAGAGCATCAAGCGATTATTGCATCTTCCCATCGAAGCAATTGAGTTTGGAGCATTGGGAGGAACTAACTTCACCTTGTTGGAACTACTAAGAAGTCAAGAAAAAGATTTGACCGCTTATGCAGCATTCGGTAAAATAGGACATACAGCCGAGGAGATGACACAAATGATAAATGAATTAGTCGCAGAATCCAACAGTTATAAGTGCAAACAGCTTATTATTTCAGGTGGAATAACACACATATTAGATGGATACCATCTGCAACAAAAGAGTAAACTTAAAGCAGTAGTTGGAATGGGCTCTACACTTCTAAGAGCAGCATCGGGAGAGTATGAAGAACTAAGGGGTTACCTTCAACAGGTAGAACGCAGCTATCAATTGGCCTCAAGCTATCTAACAATCAGAAACAACATTTAATCAAATACATTTAATGGAAATTGTAAGAGGTTTTTCAAAACTAAGTAGAGAAGAGAAAATAGCATATATTCAAAACAACTTTCCTTTGGCAATAGACTTGGCCAAAGAAACCAATCACTATCGTCACAAAACTAATCAAGCTACCTTTGATGATTTTTCAGAAAACACATTAAGCAACTTTTACTTGCCTTATGGCGTTGCGCCCAACTTTCTTATCGATGGCAAAATGCACGTATTGCCAATGGTTATTGAAGAGAGCTCGGTAGTTGCTGCAGCTTCAAGGGCTGCAGCATTTTGGGCAGACCATGGAGGTTTTAAAACAACTATACATGATTCTGTGAAGATTGGTCACCTTTGGTTTCAATGGAGTGGCGATGCCAATATACTGCAAAACCATTCTTCTACATTCGAAGCATATTTAAAAGCATCTGTAAAAGAGATTACCCAAAGTATGGAGCAAAGGGGAGGTGGAATAGTGGCTATTGAGTTTATACCTCAACCCGAATTAGCCAATGTATGGCAAATGCAAGTGTCATTTAAAACAGCCGACAGCATGGGTGCAAACTTCATCAACACTTGCTTAGAAGCAATGAAAGAACCCCTACTTAACTATTTTGAAAAGCAAAGCTTACCCACTGCAGAAATCATTATGGCCATTCTCTCCAACTACACACCAAACTGTTTGGTTACCTGCGAGGTTAGTTGCAAAGTAGAAAACCTTGCACCTTATGCTGCAGGGCTATCGCCTCAAGAGTTTGCACAACGTTTTAAGTTGGCCATGGATATTTCCTATTACAACACACACCGTGCAACAACGCACAACAAAGGAATTTATAATGGAGTAGACGCAGTGGTGCTGGCTACAGGCAACGATTTTAGAGCCGTAGAGGCAGCGGGTCACTCCTACGCTTCGCGTGATGGACAATATCGTTCTCTGTCGCAATGCAACATAACAGATAATGGAGTGTTTAACATCTCGCTTACAATTCCATTAGCACTAGGTACAGTAGGTGGGCTCACTCGTTTGCATCCATTAGCAGCACTGTCTATGGAGATTTTGCAAAACCCATCGGCAGAAGAACTCATGAGTATTACTGCATCAGCAGGATTAGCCAATAATTTCGCAGCAGTGGCTTCGTTGGTTACTACGGGTATTCAAAAAGGACACATGAGGCTACACCTATCCAATATACTCTCAGGCTTTGATGCTACACCGGAGGAAAGAGAACAAACAGAAGCATACTTTGCGGATAAAACCGTGAGCATACAAAAGGTGAGAGCGTTTTTAAACCGTTAAATACTTTCAGACTGACCAATTGAAGCAGTCTGAACTGACAACCTATTTAAATTATGAAGAAATTCTATGCCCATGGCAAACTATTAATAACAGGCGAATACTTAGTTCTTAAAGGAGCTATGGCGTTGGCCGTTCCTCTTAACAAAGGACAAACCCTCTCTGTAGAAACAACTAACGAAGCAGGACTTCAATGGCGTGCTGAAACTCCCAATGGATTATGGTTTGAGGCTAAGTTTGATGACGAATTAAAGCTTTTAGAATCTACCGACCATAAAAAAGCAGAGACTCTGCAACTAATGTTGCAAAAATCGATAGAGCAAAACCCATCTATTCTAGCAAAACTCAACCACAGCTCAGTAACCACCAAGCTCGAGTTTGACCCTAGTTGGGGTTGGGGCAGCAGCTCTACCCTATTGCATCTCTTGGAGCAATGGTTAGGAATAGACCCTTATCAACTAATGGATGAAAGCATAGGAGGCTCGGGCTATGATATTGCTTGTGCTGCAGCCAATGGTCCAATATTTTATAGTCGCAAAGCAAATGCAGCTCCGCAAATAACACCTGCACATTTCAATCCTCCTTTTATACAGCAGATGGGAATTGTGTACCTCAACAAAAAGCAGAACTCCTCATCTCAAGTAAAGTCATTCTTAGCCTCGGCCTCGTCTCACAAAGATTTGGTTGAAGAGATATCAGAGCTGTCTCAAAAGTTTACCACAATAAAAAACATAGATGCATTTATGACTCTTATGCATCAGCATGAAACGATAATTGCAAAAGCTACAGGTCTCACGCTTGTTCAAGAACTCTTGTTTCCAGATTTCAAAGGAACAATAAAATCATTAGGTGCTTGGGGAGGAGATTTTGCACTCTTTCTTTCAGAAGAAGATTTTAATATTAACAAGGAATGGTTCGCATCAAAGGGATATTTAGTGGTTATGCCTTTAGAAGAAGTAATAGTAAACAGATAATTTATATAAATTATGCTTCACTTTGACTTTCAGAGTGAAACAATCAAGACAAAATATAAGAATGACCGAAAATAAAACATATAGTGTCAAATGGCAAAGCCCTTCCAATTTGGCAATCGTGAAATATTGGGGAAAGAAGGAGGTTCAAAAACCATTGAACCCCAGCATTAGTTTCTCTTTAAAAAATGCAGTAACTACTACACGAGTAACCGCAACTCCCTCAGACGAAGCAGGCTTTACTTTCTCTTTAGATGGCAACAAGAAAGAAACATTCAATGCTAAGGTTGCTAATTTACTACAACTAGCATCGGCTACTCTTCCATTTATTGACAAACATCATCTTGCCATTGAGAGTTCAAACACATTCCCCCATTCATCGGGTATTGCCTCATCGGCAAGTAGTATGAGTGCGCTGGCTCTTTGTTTGAGTGAGCTTCAGCAAAAAGCAGACAATGGTGCAAGTGAAAGTGTTGACATACAGATGGTTTCAAACCTTGCACGTATGGGTTCTGGTAGTGCGGCACGTTCGCTATATGGAGGCTGGACTGTATGGGGAGAAACTGCTGCTATAGCAGAAAGCAACGATAACTATGCAGTAGAAATTAAAGATATTCACCCCAATTTTATGCAGATAGCCAACGCAATACTTATTATAGAACCTAAAAGTAAAAAGGTAAGCAGCAGTCAAGGCCATGCACTTATGAATAATCATCCTTATGGTGCAGCACGTATCAAGCAAGCTAACGACAACACAGCAGAGTTATTAGAGGTGTTAAAAGCAGGTGATTGGAATCAATTTCTAGATATTGCCGAAAACGAAGCGCTTTCGCTTCATGCACTTATGATGAGTTCAAACCCAGGTTACACCCTACTTCATCCAAATACTTTAAAAGTAATTGAAGAGGTTAGGAAAGCTCGTCTTGAACTACAACTACCTGTTGGTTTTAGTATGGATGCAGGGCCAAATGTTCATCTGCTTTATCCGAAATATGAAGAGAAAATCATTTTACCATGGATAGAAGAAAAGATTAGGGCACTCTGTTTTGAACATGAAATAATCTTTGATGAATTGGGAAATGGCCCAGAAAAAGAGAGTATCGCTGAACTTAAAAAAGGTTGACGGGTTTATTACCGATGAAGATAGAGATCAAAAAATTATTACCTTTATCAAATCAATCAGAATATTCAACTCCAAAATAAACGGAGGTCATAAATATATTATATGTCGAAAAACAAAGGGAACCAAAACAATTCTTTCGATTCCAAAATCATGCTTTTTGGTGAATATAGCATCATTTGCAACTCGATGGCATTAACTATACCAT
>CAZBVD010000061.1:0-8839 GCA_964495235.1 uncultured Dysgonomonadaceae bacterium
GATCATTAAAAAAAGGTCCATATATTGACGTTAAATTAGATAAGAAGATTTCTGCTATGAATGAAAGCGGTAAAAAAACCGTGCTTAAAACATGGGCAAGATCTTCAATGATTTCTCCGGATTTTGTTGGTCATACCGTTGCAGTACATAATGGGAATAAATTTATTCCAGTGTATATAACTGAAAATATGGTAGGACATAAATTAGGCGAATTTGCCCTTACTCGCACTTATCGTGGACACGGTGGAGCGAAAAAAAGATAAAACGGAGCACAAATTAAAACATAAAGAAAGTTAAAGACATGAGTGCTAGAAAAAGAATATCAGCCGAAAAGAGAAAAGAAGCTCGTAAAGAGGTATCTTTGGCTATTTTAAGAAATGTTCCTACATCACCTCGAAAAATGCGTTACGTAGTTGACCTAGTTCGTGGAATGGAAGTGTTTAAAGCATTAGGTGTATTGAAATACTCTAATAAGGAAGCTGCTGCAAGAGTTGAAAAACTATTGTTATCTGCAATTTCCAATTGGGAACAAAAAAATGAACGTAAAGCCGAAACAGGAGAATTATATATTAAAACTATATCGGTGGATGGAGGCTCGATGCTAAAGAGACTTCGTCCAGCACCACAAGGACGGGGACATAGAATTAGAAAACGTTCCAATCACGTTACATTGGTGGTAGATACAATAAATTCAGAAAAAAATAATTAAGCCAATGGGACAAAAAATAAATCCGATATCAAATCGTTTAGGCATCATTAGAGGTTGGGATTCCAACTGGTATGGTGGTAGTGACTATGGTGACACATTGCTTGAAGATAGCAAGTTGAGAAAATATATAAACGCTCGACTAGCTAAAGCAAGTGTATCTAGAATTATTATTGAAAGAACATTGAAGCTTGTTACTATCACTATTTGTACTGCTCGCCCCGGAATGATTATCGGGAAAGGCGGAGCAGAAGTTGATAAGCTGAAAGAAGAACTTAAAAAAATAACAGACAGAGAGATTCAGATCAATATTTTTGAAGTAAAGAAAGCTGAACTTGATGCTGTACTTGTAGCTAATAATGTAGCACGTCAAATAGAAGGTAATATTGCCTATCGTCGTGCAGTTAAGATGGCTATCGCTTCAACTATGCGTATGGGTGCCGAAGGTATTAAAATTCAAGTATCTGGTCGTTTGAACGGTGCGGAGATGGCTCGTTCAGAAATGTATAAAGAGGGTAGAACTCCTTTACATACATTCCGTGCCGATATTGATTATGCCTTAGCAGAGGCCCTTACAAAGGTTGGACTAATTGGAGTAAAAGTTTGGATTTGTCGTGGAGAGATCTACGGTAAAGTAGATTTAGCTCCATCTTTCGCAACACAGAAAGATACCCGTGCCCGAAGAGGTGGTGGTCGCAGAAGTGATGATGGAAGAGGTCAGCGTAGAGGCAGAAGAAAATAAATTAAAGCTTTAGATTAAATAAAATGTTACAACCAAAGAAAACAAAATTCAGAAGACAGCAGAAAGGTCGCATGAAAGGAAATGCCCAACGTGGCAATCAGTTAGCTTTTGGTTCATTTGGAATAAAATCGTTGCAATCTAAATGGGTTACAGGACGTCAAATAGAGGCAGCACGTATTGCTGTTACTCGTTATATGGAGCGTCAGGGACAAGTTTGGGTTCGTATTTTTCCAGATAAACCTATCACAAAGAAACCTGCTGAAGTACGTATGGGTAAGGGTAAAGGTGCACCTGAAGGATTTGTTGCGCCAGTAACGCCCGGAAGAATCCTATTTGAGATTGAGGGTGTGTCTTTTGAAGTAGCAAAGGAAGCATTGCGCTTAGCTGCGCAGAAATTACCCGTTACTACTCAATTTGTAGTAAGAAGGGATTATAGCGAAACTCATAATCATTAATATAAAATGAAGTTACAAGAAATAAAGGAATTGTCTGACAAGGATTTAAAAGAGAAGTTAGACGCGGAAAAACTATCGTTGAATCAACTGGTTATTAGTCACAGCATTACTCCACTTGATAATCCTAGCATCTTAAAAGAGAAGAGAAAAGATATTGCCCGTATTAATACAGAAATTCGCGCAAGAGAAATCAACAAAGCATAAACCAATAATGGAAACGAGAAATTTAAGAAAAGAAAGAGTGGGGGTCGTTTTCAGTAATAAGATGGAGAAATCTATCACTGTTGCTGTAAAATGGAAGGAAAAACACCCTATATATGGGAAGTTCGTAAGTAAAACGAAGAAATTTCACGCTCACGATGAAAAAAATGACTGTAACATTGGTGATACAGTTAGAATAATGGAAACTCGTCCTTTGAGTAAAACAAAGAGATGGAGATTGGTAGAAATTTTAGAAAGAGCTAAATAACATGATACAACAAGAATCAAGATTGGCTGTTACAGATAACAGCGGAGCAAAAGAAGCATTATGTATTCGTGTATTAGGTGGAACTAGAAGACGATATGCCTCAGTAGGTGATGTGATTGTGGTTTCCATTAAGCATGTTATACCCTCAAGTGAAGTGAAAAAAGGCGCAATATCTAAAGCAATAATTGTTCGCACAAAGAAAGAGATACGTCGTCCAGACGGTTCTTATATTCGTTTCGATGATAATGCATGTGTTTTACTTAACACTGCTGGAGAATTACGTGGAAGTCGTATTTTTGGCCCGGTTGCCAGAGAATTACGTTCAACAAACATGAAAATTGTTTCATTAGCGCCTGAAGTGCTTTAATCATTTTAAAAGTAAATATATAATGAGTAAATTACATATTAAGAAAGGCGATACTGTTTACGTAAATTCTGGCGAAGATAAAGGTAAAACAGGTAAGGTTTTGCAAGTTCTTGTTAGTAAAGATCGTGCAATTGTAGAAGGTATCAATATGATGTCAAAACATTCAAAACCGAATGCGCAAAATCCTCAAGGAGGAATAGAACAAAAAGAAGGTTCTATACATATTTCTAATTTGAACTTGGTAGATCCTAAAACTGGAGCTCCAACACGAATAGGTAGAAAGATAGATAGTAAAGGAAAATTGGTGCGATACGCAAAAAAATCTGGGGAGGAAATTAAATGAGTATAGTAGTAAATTTAAAAGAAGACTATAAAAATAGAATTGTTCCTGCTCTGGTTAAGGAGTTTTCATATACATCAGTTATGCAAGCGCCGAAATTAACGAAAATCGTAATCAATCAGGGTTTAGGAATTGCTATTGCAGATAAGAAAATAATCGATACAGCTATATCTGAATTAACTGCAATTACAGGTCAAAAGGCCGTTGTAACTTATTCAAAAAAGGATATATCTAACTTTAAGTTAAGGAAGAAAATGCCTATTGGTGTTCGTGTTACATTGCGTCATGACAAAATGTATGAGTTCCTTGAAAGATTAGTGCGCGTAGCATTACCACGTACACGTGACTTCAAAGGTATTGGTGCAAAACTTGATGGAAGAGGTAATTACACTTTAGGTATTCAAGAACAAATTATTTTTCCAGAAATCAACATTGACAAAGTAAGTAATATTCTAGGAATGAATATAACTTTTGTTACATCAGCAGAAAATGATGAAGAGGGATATGCACTATTAAGAGAATTTGGATTACCGTTTAAAACAGATAAAAACACTAAATAAATGGCAAAAGAATCATTGAAAGCACGTGAGGTAAAAAGAGCAAAACTAATTGCCCGCTATGCTGATAAAAGAGCTCAGTTAAAAGCTGCAGGTGACTATGATGCACTACAAGCTTTACCGAAAAACGCATCTCCTGTGCGTGCTCATAATCGTTGTAAGATAACTGGACGCCCTAAGGGATATATGCGTCAGTTTGGTGTTTCTCGTATTCAGTTTAGAGAAATGGCTTCGAAAGGGTTAATCCCAGGGGTGAAAAAAGCAAGCTGGTAACAGTGCAATTTTACAATATATTATTAAATATTGTCTCGACGTTCGAGATCAATTTAAATTAAAATAAACATGACAGATCCAATAGCAGATTATTTGACGCGTATAAGGAATGGAATTCAAGCAGGTCATCGTGTAGTTGATATTCCAGCATCAAATTTAAAAAAAGATATTACAAAAATACTCTTTGACAAAGGATACATACTTAATTATAAGTTTGTAGAAGAAGGACCACAAGGAACTATAAAAATAGCCTTGAAATATGATCCTGTAACTAAAGTTAATGCAATAAAGAAGTTGATACGTATTTCTTCACCAGGTTTACGTCAATATGTTGGTTATAAAGATATGCCTCGCGTTTTAAACGGATTAGGTATAGCAGTTATATCTACTTCTCATGGTGTGATAACAGATAAAGAAGCCAGAAAAGAAAAAGTTGGCGGTGAAGTTATATGTTACATTTATTAAAATAGAATAGATATGTCAAGAATAGGAAAATTACCAATAACATTACCTTCATCAGTTACAGTAGATATAGACGATAATAACTTAGTTACCGTTAAAGGTCCAAAGGGAAAAATGACTCAACAAGTTAACCCAGAGATGATATTATCTGTTGAAAATGGAGTTTTATCAATAGAAAGACCTACAGAGTCAAAAGATCATAAATCACTACACGGTCTTTACAGATCGTTGATTAATAATATGATAATAGGCGTTTCAGAAGGTTTTCGTAAAGAGTTAGAATTAGTGGGAGTTGGTTACAGAGTAACTAATACAGGTCAGCTTTTAGAATTATCATTAGGTTTTTCTCATCCTATATTTTTACAATTAGCACCAGAAATTATTGTGGAAACTAAAATGGAAAGAAATAAAAGCCCACTCATTATTTTGGAATCTTGCGATAAACAACTTCTTGGCCAAGTATGTGCTAAGATACGATCGTTTAGAAAGCCCGAACCGTATAAAGGTAAAGGTGTCCGTTTTGTTGGCGAACATATTCGTCGCAAATCTGGTAAGACAGCCGCAAGTTAATAATTTACGTAAACTGAAATTACTATGTCAACAAAGTTAGAGAAAAGAATAAAGATTAAAAAACGTATTCGCGGTAAAATACAGGGAACTCAGGAGTGTCCTAGATTAACTGTTTACCGTAGTAATAAGCAAATATATGCTCAAGTAATCGATGATATTTCAGGTACAACATTAGCTGCAGCCTCATCTTTAAAAATTGAAGATAAGCTTCCAAAAAAGGAACTTGCAGCAAAAGTTGGAGAGTTAATTGCATTAAGTGCAATAGAAGCTGGTGTTGAAAATGTATCATTCGATAGAAATGGTTATTTATATCATGGACGTGTAAAAGAGTTAGCAAATGCAGCTCGTAAAGCAGGACTTAAATTTTAAAAATCATGGCAAGAGTAAATAATAAAGTAAAAACTACCAACGACGTTGAGTTGAAGGATAGGTTAGTAGCAATTAATAGAACTACTAAAGTAACTAAAGGTGGTCGAACATTTACCTTTTCAGCCATGGTGGTTGTTGGAAATGAAGACGGAATTGTAGGCTGGGGATTAGGAAAAGCAGGTGAGGTTACTACAGCTATTGCAAAAGGTGTAGAAGCTGCAAAAAAGAACCTTGTTAGCGTTCCAGTTTACAAAGGAACTGTTCCTCATGAGCAAATAACTCGTTTTAGTGGAGCGGAGGTTTTCTTGAAACCAGCAGTTACAGGTACAGGTGTTAAGGCCGGTGGTGCCATGCGTGCAGTTCTTGAGAGTGTTGGAGTAACCGATGTCTTAGCGAAATCTAAAGGTTCATCTAATCCTCACAATCTTGTGAAAGCTACAATTGCAGCTCTTATGGAACTAAGAGATCCTATTACAATATCTCGAATAAGGGGTATTAGTTTAGATAAAGTTTTTAACGGATAAATAGAAGGAAGATATCAATATGGCTAAAATTAGAGTTAAGCAGATAAGAAGCAGAATTGGATCTCCAATAGATCAAACAAGAACTTTAGATGCTTTGGGTCTGAGAAAAATAAATAAAATTGTTGAGCACGACGATACTCCAACAATTAGAGGAATGATTACTAAGGTTCAACACTTGGTAACTATAGTAGAGTAAGAAATATAGATAATAATATATTAGAGATGAATTTATCGAATTTAAGACCAGCAGCAGGGTCTACAAAAACCCGAAAAAGAATTGGTCGTGGACAAGGTTCAGGCTACGGTGGGACTTCTACAAGAGGACATAAAGGAGCACAATCAAGATCTGGATATTCAAAGAAAGCAGGTTTCGAAGGTGGTCAAATGCCAATATACCGTCGTTTACCAAAGTTTGGATTCACACCTTTGAATAAAACAGAATATAAAGTAATTAATCTTGATAAGTTGCAAGAACTTGCAGATAAAGATATTACTGTTATAGATATTGAAGTTCTTATCAAAGAAGGTCTAATGTCTCCCAAACATTTAATAAAAATACTAGGTAATGGTACTTTAACCGCTAAGTTAGAAGTAAAAGCACATGCTTTTTCTAAAACTGCAGAAGAAGCTATTAAAACTGCAGGTGGAACAGCTATAAAAATCCAATAAAATGAGGTTTGTTAAAACAGTTGAAAATATTTGGAAAATAGAAGATCTGCGAAAAAGACTATTAACAACACTCTTCTTTATTGCTATCTATCGTTTTGGTTCGTTTGTAGTTTTGCCTGGTGTAGATCCAGTGCAACTACAAGCATTGCAATCAAACGCTAGCTCTGGACTGTTGGGTTTGTTAGATATGTTTTCAGGTGGTGCTTTTGCCAATGCTTCAATTTTCGCATTAGGTATTATGCCTTATATCTCTGCATCAATTGTGATTCAGTTGTTAGGTGTAGCTCTTCCATATTTTCAGAAACTCCAAAGAGAAGGTGAAAGTGGTAGAACAAAAATGAATCAATACACTCGTTATTTAACTGTAATGATTTTGTTGGTACAAGGACCTGCTTATATTTATGGAGCACTTGGAAATGCAGTACCTGGAGGTTTCTGGGATTGGGTTTTACCAACTACCATTATATTAGCTTCTGGAAGTATGTTTGTACTATGGTTAGGTGAGCGTATTACAGATAAAGGTATAGGAAACGGAATTTCTTTTATCATTTTAATTGGTATAATAGCTCGTTTACCACTTGCCTTAATTGGTGAGTTTGTGTCTAGATTAAAAGACTCAGGTGGTGGATTAATTGTATTTATGCTAGAAATTGTATTTTTATTATTTATTATTGCAGCTGCTATTATGTTGGTTCAGGGTGCTAGAAAAGTACCTGTGCAATATGCAAAGCGAGTGGTAGGTAATAGACAATATGGTGGTGTACGTCAGTATATCCCACTAAAAGTTAATGCAGCCAACGTTATGCCAATAATTTTTGCTCAAGCAATTATGTTTATACCCATTACACTTGCTAATTTTACAGCAAAAGAAGGTGGTGGTTTTTTGTCATCGTTGATGGATCATACTAGTTTTTGGTATAATTTGCTTTTTGCTTTAATGATTATTGCATTTACTTATTTTTATACTGCAATAACTATTAATCCAACCCAAATGGCAGAAGATCTTAAGCGCAATAATGGTTTTATTCCAGGCATTAAACCTGGCAAAAGGACAGCAGAATATATTGACACTATAATGTCACGCATTACTTTACCTGGTTCAATCTTTCTTGCAATTGTAGCAATTTTACCTGCTTTCGCCAGTTTATTTGGTGTTAGTGGTCAATTTGCTCAGTTTTTTGGAGGAACTTCTTTATTGATTCTTGTAGGTGTTGTATTAGACACTTTACAGCAAATAGAAAGTCATTTGCTCATGCGTCATTACGATGGGCTTTTGAAATCTGGTAAAATAAAAGGTAGGACCGGTTCTATTGCAGCATATTAATAGACTAAATTAAAAAACGATGAGTAGTAATATGATCTTTCTTAAAACAGACCAAGAAATTGAGTTAATGCGTGAAAGTAATCGCTTGGTGGGTATGACACATGGAGAATTATCCAAGCATATACGTCCAGGGATTACAACACTACAACTTGATAAAATTGCGGATGAGTTTATAAGAGATCATGGAGCTGTTCCTTCTTTTCTTGGTTATGGAGGGTTCCCAAACTCTATTTGTACTTCAGTAAATGAGCATGTTGTTCATGGAATTCCAAATAATATACCTTTAAAAGAAGGAGATATTATTTCAATTGATTGCGGTACAGTTAAAAATGGGTATAATGGAGATTCAGCTTACACATATTGCGTTGGTGAAGTAACTAACGAAATAAAAGAGTTACTTAAAGTAACTCGTGAATCACTATATATTGGCATAGAACAAGCTAAAGAAGGTAACAGAATTGGAGATATCGGTAATGCCATACAAACTTATTGCGAAAAACTTGGTTATTCGGTTGTAAGGGAGTTAGTCGGACATGGAATTGGACGAAGTATGCATGAAGCTCCAGAAGTACCAAATTATGGTAGACGTGGAACAGGCCCATTAATTAAAAATGGAATGTGTATCGCAATTGAACCAATGATAAATATGGGTAGTAAAAATGTTGTCTTTGAAAATGACGGATGGACTGTGCGAACAAAGGACCGTAAACCGTCGGCACATTTTGAGCACACAGTTGCTATTAGAAATGGAAAGGCAGAAATTTTATCAACTTTTGAATTTATAAAAGATAATCTTTAAACATCGTAAATAATAATGGCTAAACAAGCAGCAATAGAACAAGATGGAGTAATTATAGAAGCGTTATCAAACGCTATGTTCCGAGTAGAATTAGAGAATGGGCATGAAATTACAGCTCATATTTCAGGGAAAATGCGCATGCATTATATTCGCATTTTACCTGGTGATAGGGTTAGAGTAGAAATGTCACCTTATGATCTTTCTAAAGGAAGA
>CAZBVD010000062.1:0-8787 GCA_964495235.1 uncultured Dysgonomonadaceae bacterium
ATTTCATTCAATACTTTAGTAGCTAAAGTAGTATTTCCCTTTACGGGTTTCATTACAATTGTATATAGCATATTGATATTTTTTTAATGGTTTATTGTTAACTATGATATTCTAATCTACACCCACGAGCATTTTGCCAAAATCGCGTGATACTTTCCAACTGCTCAATCCACGGGCCATTGAGTCAGAAATTCCAAATGCCGAATCAGCTAATTGACCTGCGCTGTATGATAGATTAAATGTAACTGTCAATGGATTAGGTATATACCCTATTGCATCTACTGCCAAATCCGCTCCTGCTTGAACTATTTCACCCGTATTTTCAGATTTTATTGCATCATAAAGTTTTTTAGTTGATATAATCGTCCCAATAGGACCGAGAATCTTACCAGCAACTTTTACACCCTTTAGAGTTTTCTCCGATCCCTGTTTAATCCCTTCTAACAGTTCTTTATTTTTAAGTAATTCTGGCAATTTATTTTTAAAAGTTCCATGCCAATATCTAACATCTAATCTTTTCGAAAATTTAGTAGACTTGTCTATCGTATTCTTTGAAGAACTAATATCTCTTTTAGCATTTTCTATAAATCTATTAAGTTTCTTCTCATTAGTTTGATGTGCTCTTCTTTGAGAACGACTCTTTGGCTTTTCTGATTCTTGAAGTTCTTTTATTTTTGATTCTCCTTCTAATAATCTCTCTTCTGCATTTATCAGTTTTTTCGTAGCACTTTCTTTATCCTTTAAGGCATTCTCAAGATCATCAATTTTGTTTTTTGCATTGTCTATTATTTTTCTGTTCTTTTCTATTGCTTTTTCTGTTCTTTTTATCACGGACTCTTGCCAAGTTTGGTTAACTTCAAGTCCAATACCTGTAGTTTTTAATGTATTGTCAACTACTGTACCAATAGTTGGTAAATCTATAGGCTTTCCAGTTTCTCTATTATCATTTTGACTTGTTTTGTTAATAGCTAAAGCTTGATCATCCACATTTTTTACTTCTTCATCTTGTAGTTTGTCATTACTAATACTGTCACCCTTTTCAGATTCAGCTACAGCTTCATTATTAGCAGATTCTTCATTTTCAACTATGCAGGCAGACCCTTCAGAATCTCCTCCTTCAACATCTTGTGCCGAGTCTGTGACCCCCATATTACTCAGAGTATCCTGAAGTGTACCTGAAAGTTCAATAAGCTCTTCTGCAAACTCTGGATTGTCCTCCACCCATTTTTCTTCAATCTCATTTATCTTATCTATTTCTCGCTCTGTTAATTCTCTATAGTCTGTTATTAACCAGTAGTTTTCGCCTTCATCATTCTGTGCAACCTCCATATCCAGTACTCTGAAGCCTCTTTGAAAAGCATAATTTTTATTGAGATAAGATTTCGCTTCTTCTTTTGATAAGCTTGGGTCTACTTCTCCAATAATATTTAATGAGCTACCTTGCAGTCCATTAGGATCTATTATATTAACAGGATTATTACGCACGAATAAATACAGATTCACACCATCTGCAGGTCCAATGGGATCGGGACTTAACCATCCGCCGCTCCAATGAGCATAATAACGATATCCATAGTAATAGAGACCTGAAAAATTGTCCATCTCCTTACCAGAATAACGATAATCTTTAAGATTAATCTCTCTTTTGCTCTTGCCTGCTATAAATGAAGTTCCTCCATAAGGAAAGTACTCTTCATAAGTAATCACATTTCCGTTTTCATCCAATTCAAGAGCAGAAGAGCCCAAATGATTTTGCAATTGATAATGAATTTTTTTAATTTGAATATCATCCGTTTCGCGGTTATAAAGGTCTTTTTGCCATGAGTGAATTAATGCAATTGTATTCACGCCATCACTTATATGAGAAGTCACTCTTATCAATGCTTCAGTTTCTCCGATGGTAACGCGCTTAAATTCACAACCATCCAAATAAATTTTGTCGGTTAGTTCAATTTGTCCAGATTGAACATCAAGTAATCTTTGAGTAACTTTTCTTATTCTCAATCCATTTCCGTCATACACATAAAACTCTTCATCATTCGGGTTACTCTCTGATGAACGGTCTATAATGACAGTTCGCGAAATATTATTGCGGTAATTCCATTCAATCTTTCTGAGATGAGATAAAGAAATGCAATTGCCATTGGCGTCAAAATTATTTTGAGGATCATTAATTTCAATCCCATTATGATCTGAAAGTGGCAAAGAGCGATTAGAATTACTATCTACCCAATACTTTGAAGTCCAAGCTTGAGAAACTCCCTTATGCTTAGTCTCTTTCAAGTTTCCAGACTCATCATAAGAATAGGTGCGTTTATATCTTTCTATTGACTCAGCATTATTTAATGTAATATGTCTGGTTCCTTTTAATTTGTCTGAATTTGAAGAGTTAGAACTTTGAAAGTCATGCTGTAATAAAGCCTGGTGAACCCTCCCTTTAGCCGAGGTTAATTGGTATAAAGCATCATACTCAAATTCGGAGTGAGAAGATACATTAAGGCCTTTTAAAGCACCAGTTATTGTGGGTGATGGTTGCTGACTCTCATCCACATAGTGAATTAGGTTTCCAACAGGGTCATAAGTGTAATGGATATCCTGATAGTTTTTAGTTGTTCCGTCTGTAGCTTTTGCACGAAGTCGTTTCAATCTAAAGGTCTCAGAGTCATACTCATAATCAATCTTAACATCATTCCCTAATACTACATTCTGTCGTAATCCTTTTGCATCATAGACTGTGTCTTTCATAACAGGAACTTCATTTAATGTTCCATCTGCACTTGTTACTGTTATTTTTTGCACAGCTCCTCGTGCATTCAAACTAAAGTCACGAACAGTATCATCTGGCAATTCCATTTTTACCAACCTGTTTACACCATCATAATAATATTTTGTGGTATAAACAGTCTCATCAAAGAGAATGGTTTCTGGATTTGTCCAATCAGGATCCTGTTTAAAATCACTCAACAGGCTACGTTCCTCATGCAAAAGATTACCACCAGGTGTAACTTGCTTTAATTCTCTTTTACCTGCCTGATCATAATGAATTACCAATTGGTTTATTAAGTTTCTCTCTTTTGCATTCGTCACAGATGGATCATCGCCATATACAAATCGTTCAGTAATTTGATCTAAACCTAAAGCTCCATCAACAAAAACAGTTAATGGACGGTCTAAAATATCATATTCAATTCTTCTATGTACATTCCTACTATTCCATGCATGTATGATGAGATCATAATTATTATGAAAATTCCAATTTTCTCCAGAATCAATACTTTTTTCATACAGCACTCTACCAAGCATATCATACTTGTATTCAAATGCTTTCAAATTTCTGCTATCAATTACTTCAACAATACTTCCATTTACATTATAATGCTTTTCAATTCTATTGTCTAAGCCATTATTATTCTTCTTTAAGTCTACTATTTCTCTGCCTAATGGGTCTAAAATAGATTCACTAGGTGTATTCTTATGTGCAAGACTTCTATCCAGTGCCATACGTTCAGGATTGCTTTCAGGAAGTATTTCTCTGAACACCTTATACAAAGACCTTTCAACTGTATCATTCTGATCGAAATGAGAAATTCTCCAAGGTGTTATTTCAAGTTCAGTAAATGTATTGTTCGGGTAATCAGCTCTTACTAACTGACCTATAGCATTATAACGATTAACAATAGATATACCGTAACTTTCCAATTGGTTATTACTTTCAAACTCATATTGTGTTGAAAAAAATGGTTCATACTGTTTTATGGGTTGCTGTTTGTTATTATATACTACGTGTCCCGTCACAAGCCATCGTTCTTCAGCATATTCAGAAACAAACTCGCCTTTATCATCTATTTCAATAGTTCCGTCATCTTTTCTACTCAATGCAGGACCTGAATCTACCTTCTGTTTACTTTGTATGACACGACCAAAGCCATCCTGATATTCTATTGTGATATCAGCAACTCCTTTATCATCAGTGTTTCCACAACCATCATAAACCAGATTCTTTCTTATTAAATGAATAGATTTAAGGGCCTTTCTGTTATCTTTCCAGTTATTTAAATCATAATAAAAAAGACTTTCCGCATTTTGAATATACAGAGATGAGTCTGAAATTAAATTTGCAAAAATTTTATTTTCAATCATCTCATAATCACCAAGCATATCGCTTCCGTATTTTTGAGAGACATTATACTCATCAAAAACGGTTCCTTGATTAAATGTTAATACAGGCACACCCAGCGCGTCATACAATACTTCCGTAATAGTGCCATTGACATCAGTGAGCTGATAAATAGCTCCTATATTGTAATCTATTTTAGCCTCAGTAATGTTTTGTTTTGCATCAATATTCTTAATAACATGCAGAAATGAATCATCGTATTTAAATGTAGAAATATACTCAGTATCTCTTTGCTTACTCTTAACACTAAAGAAACCGGTTAGCCCAAAATAACTAATAGTTTCAGATGTTTGCCACCAGTAATTGTTCTTTAAAATGTAGTTACCCTCGTCAAAAATAGCTTCTGTTACTTTGCCCTCATAAACGGATGAAAGCATGTTGGGTGTAAAGCATGCATTCTCGTAATGATGAATAAGAGCTGAATCTCCAATTTCTCCAAGTGGTAAAACATCTGTTAAATCTGAATTCCAATAGTAAATACAATTCCACGATAGCAACCTCAATACTGTTCGGTTATTTGTTGCATCAATAGATTGGTCATAATTTACAGCCTCTTCAATTAAGTTATCAATAGTGTTACTTATGCTTTTTATCTGCACAAGTCCACCAGTACTATATTCTAAACGGTTAATTTCGTATTCTCTTGTCTGAAACAAAACACCGACTTGATAATTTTCTGTTGCCTCAATGTTTACATAATCATTTTTAGTTAATCGAATATAATCTTTAGTTTGAGCTACAAGCTGCTCTCCATTTTCTGGCCGGCGTTTATAAGAAACATCTATCTCTTTCTCCACATTTCCATAAGTATCTGTGGAGATGATAAGCTTATGACTTACTTTAGGGTCAGTAGATTTTTCTGAGTAAATATGCTCTAACCCTTCTGTTTGAAATACAAAAAAAGAAGATACGTTACTTTCTGTTTTAGGTTGAATATTTCTTATTGTATAACTGTTCTGAAAAACTTTAAATGGGTGTTCATTAACTTTTCCTTCGGGGCTTGAACCAAAAACCTCTTGTCTTACAACCCTTCCTGCAAGTGCTCTCAAAGCTTGTTCAAAATCACTCTCATCAAGCGCCTGCCCCAATTCAAAGTTGTAAGGGGTTAAAACCTGATGTTGAGAATCCCTTTTATAGTATTGAGATTGTTGCATAGCATCTGTTCCAAAAATACCGCTATGATACCAAGTTTTTGTACAGCTTGGCTGCGTATAAGTATCAGCTAATGGGTTGGAGGAATCCTGTAAAAGTTCTGAATCATATTGCTCTGTTAATCCAAAAGTAACAAAGCTTCGTTCATTTCCATCATAATGACCATCACGGTACTTAAATACTGTAACGAGCTTCATGTTTGTAATATGATCCAGTATGATTTGTTTTTCTGCTACTACAAAGTGATGAGGAATTTTAGTAATCCACGGGTCTCCATTTCTTTTTGCTTCCAGATAATGATTCCCTGAAAAGCCATACTTTATTTTTATTTCTTTTCCCATCCCATTTTCCATGGAAACAAGGAGGTTAGAATTAACTCCATTTTTTAATTCAATAAATTGAACCCTGGTATCTTGTGTAAATCCCGACAAATTTGTCCAAACCAAACAGGGACTATTATTACCCAGTAAATCCAAAATTGTTGCCGAATGTATATTGTCTATATAAGGCAAGCCTTTTATGATACCACCCTCAATAAACCTATTACCAGAAGCATTATACCAAAACCTGATTGCACCATTACCAATATAAATGATATCACTTGTGCCACTTCCCGTCAGATCATAAAGTTTAATTCTATTTGCATCAAAGGTGCTTTCAAAATCCATCAAAGGAGAGTCTTCCATTAAAATTGCTTTACCAAATTTCCCGTTTCCCAAATTTGGAAAGTATTCAACTTTACCATTTCTAATACTTACTTGATCAGAAAGTCCATCCCCTGTCATATCTGCCATTAAATAGCCCAACATAGTATTGTCGCCTATCATTGGTGCATAGCTACTTCCGTTGCTTCTTGGTTTTATATACTCATAAGGCTCCTCAAAGCCTTTTTTTCCTTTAAATGGATAACAAATAAGTTTATCGTCCAACTCAATTACCAATTCAGGAAAACCATCTGCATCTAGGTCTAAGAATTTTGCATGACTACTCTGAGGAATGGTTTTCATTGGTTTAAAACCAGACCAACACTCTTTATCTCTGTCATAATCGTAATGTCCTGCAAGTCTTCCTTGTAAGCTATATACATTTAAGTTACCATCCTGATCAAAATCACCAAGCGAATAAATTCCTAACTCATGAGAAGGTTTATTAATTACTACTTCCTGTTTTCCAAATTTGCCACCTCCCATATTAGGCTTATAGTACCAAGTACTGGCCGACTCTGTAAGAATACCCGGAAGTCCCTCTCCAAACAAATCTACAAATCGGGTTTTTACGTCATTCAATCCGTAGGGAATATTTTCTGCTGTTTCGTTAACTAATCCTTTTACGGTTCTACCCACCTCGTGTTGCGTATAACTAAACTGAAGTTCAGGTAATTGACTTTCGGAATAATTACCCGTGTTTAAGTCTTTTCTAATACCTGTGTATTTAATGCCTTCTAATAGTGTTCCTAATTCTCGCTCATTATAAACGCATTCAAAAACACCCGTCAATGAGCCCTTAGAATCTGCTTTATAGTCGAGATGTCTGTATATTAAAAATCTTTTACACAATCTATATGTTCTTATTTCAAACCCAGCATGGTAAGATGAAAAGGGATCCAACCGTGCACTCCAAAACTTGTTTATTGGTTTATGATTTGATGTATAAGGCCGATGTTCATATTCACCATAATCAAGGATAAGCTCGTAATGCCATTTATTATTGTTTGGTATAGGCTTGTCAGGTAATAGTGGTGTTGAGTTTCCGTAAAGGATACTTTTCAGATATCTTTGACTAAATCCATTTTTCAAGAATGAATTTATGCGATTTTTCTCATAAGAAAGCGACTGATTAATATTATTTGCATCTTCTATTTTATATTCATAAAAAATTGCATTGCCTAGATTATCAAATTGTTTCTCAAGAAGCCATTTAAAAACCCTATCCTTATTTTCGGGGTCCAATATCTTTGTTTCATTGTCATCATTCAATCCATAAATCGATAAGTTGTTATTCTTATCTCTTATTCGCCAATGAATATCACCCTCGTCTATATCAACCCATTTTTCAATTCTAAGAAACTCTCCCTCTTCTTTAGATCTGTAATAGTGTACCCAATAATTATCAATGTTATTTATCTTTTTTATCCATTTACCATCTTTAAGCACCAATTGTGGAATTAAAGCAACTGTACCATTCAATGAGTAATTGTCAGTACCTTCATATTTTGCTAAACCATTAGTTGTATCTATTTTAATAAATGATAGTCCATTAAGATTCCAACCTGCTCCAAAGATTGAGTTTCCAGAACTTGAACTATAGCTTAAGGAAAGTTGAGGATTATATCCATTTCTACCTTCTGGCAAGGGAACATTTACTGATCCTGAAATAGAACCATTTGAGGGGTTAATTTCAATTAGTGAATTGAGTTGAAGGCTTTGGAGATCAACATTTTTTGTTTCCATAATTATTGAATTACTGATTTATCAAAAAATTATATTAAACTCAAAATCACAACCAAAAGACTTTACTGTTTTGCGTTTTATAGAAAAAAACTAAATTCCAACCTAATCCAAAAAATGTCAATTTCTACTGCTGAGATATATGAGATAATTATTGAAGGGGTTACAACTTTTGCTTTACCAAAAAACGAATGAATTGAAAAAAAACGCTGTTTGATTTACAGCATTAACTGATAATTTCTCATCAACACCTTATAAAGCAATGCACTTTCATATTAATAGATTTCAAACACAGTTAGAGTTAATATGTTTATAAAACAAGGTGTAATACTGCTATTTGAAACCATACTCATAGTAATTGAGACAGAATTACAAATGCTAAACAATGAAATAACCCGCACAAGCGGACGGAGTATCTTATGTTTTTCTAAAACATAAACAGCAAGTTGACAAAAGAGAAAGGAGTAAACTATATGAAGTGTAATGTTTCTAAAAAATCAAATCAATGATTAGAAAAAACGGATCACATGCAAAACTATGTGTTTACTTCTAATTTTTTTATTGTTTGATTTAATAATACTCGGGTTTTGAACCAATCTTCAGGGATTGCTTTTTTAGATAGATAATATTTAAGAATAGGTGCTGACAGTATAACTTTTAACTCATAATCAGCAAAGTGTCGATAAAATACTGTGCCAACCGACCGCGACCGAAGAGCAGAAAAACCAGTGCGAAAGGCGAGATTAGGGACTAGAGAATAGACAATAGACAATAAAGACTAAAGAAATAGCCTTTAGACATTAGCGGTTAGGAGTTATCAATTAGCGATTTAGCAATCAGCCGCTGCTATTCTAAACGCAGTGAAGAATCCTCTAAACAAACAGCAGAATAGTCTGGTAGATTCCTCGTTTGCACTACCAATGACATAATTTTGCAATGTGCATAAAAAAGATGCCATCCCTATCGGGATTCTCTTTACATTGTCATTATCTATTACTACAAAGGTTTCAT